>NZ_JAUBTI010000095.1:0-17586 GCF_036702415.1 Microcoleus sp. D3_18a_C4
CGTCCCGCCCGTCCTTTTTGGACGGGCGGGACGCCCATCCCACAATCTTGTGGAAATTATTTAATTCTCATTCCTAATTTAAAATTACCAGAAGAGCGATCGCTCTTCAATTCTGTACGATGCTTTGTTTGAGGGCTGCACTGAATGGGAAGTGGTTAAGATTGAGCAGCGATCGGGAATGGTGAAATTGTCTGTTGCCGCATCGGGATCTGAATCACAAACTTAGTGCCTGAGCCAGGTGTAGAAAAACACTTGATTTTACCGCGATGTTTTTCAGTAATGATTTGATAACTAATCGACATCCCCAAACCAGTACCTTTACCGATGGCTTTGGTGGTAAAAAAGGGATCAAAAATGCGCTGCTTCACTGGGTCTAGCATACCGATTCCGTTGTCAGCGATCGCCACCTCCACCCATTGATTGTCAATCACAGAAGTCCGAATCGTAATCTGGTTCGGGGTGTCTTTAAGCTCCTGATAGGAGCGTTTAGTATTCATCTCATCTAGGGCATCCAGGGCATTGACCAATATATTCATGAATACCTGATTGAGTTGTCCGGGGAAACATTCCACCTTGGGCAAAGTGCCATAGTCTTTGATCGTTACCACGCCTGGACACTCTGGTTTATCTTTGAGCCGGTGCTGCAAAATCAGCAATGTACTTTCAATTCCCTCGTGAATATCAACATCTTTGAAGTCGGCTTCATCCATGCGAGAAAAGTTTCGCAACGAGAGGACAATACCGCGAATTCGCTCAGTTCCTACCCTGATAGATGAAATTATCTTTTGGATATCTTCAGTGAGGAATTCCAAATCGATTTCCTCTGCCATTGCTTGCACGTCTGGATCGTTGCTGGGATGGCGCTGTTGATAGAGTTCTATCATCTCCAGCAGATTTTGGGTATATTCGTCTAGGTGGGTGAGATTACCGTGGATGAAGTTGACCGGGTTATTGATTTCATGGGCAATTCCCGCAACCAACTGCCCCAAGCTTGACATTTTTTCGCTTTGGATAACTTGCATCTGAGCTTTTTTCAGTTCGTTTAGGGTTGTCTCCAGTTCTTTAGCTTGCGCGGTTGAGGAGATTGCTAGTTCTTCGATCGCAGCAACTTGGGGCAGACTTGTCCAGCAAGCAATTGCTACTCCCACAAATGCCAGTGTCATCAACACAATAATTAGCAGATAGGGATTGTTGGTTCCGGCTTCTACCCGCAGCCAGGAGCGAATCAGCCAACTGATCGTCGCTGTGCCACAAATCAGCGCAATCAAAATTGCGACCTGAAGCACCACAAAGTATTCATTTTTAGGAGGAGTTACTGGCTTGGTATGGAGTCGATCCCACCACGGTAAATGCACATATGCCCAAGGAATCCGCCGAATTGCAGCGTCGATCGCTATCAGTGCTAACGGCAACAGCAACCCGATACCAAAATCCATCCATCCCCAGGCAACGCCACCCACCACCAGGGAAATGAACTCCACCACCAGTAATGCTAAGGATAGTCGCCCCCAACGCACGACTGGATCCTTGCGCTGCATCCACAGCCCCAAGTGGAACCCCATGATAGAAATGAAAAAACTCACCCCTGACACCACGACAATTCGAGTGGTGTTGCCCCATACTAAAAATCCTAAACTACAGATAAAGGTTAGCAGCAGCGCGGGTTCTAGGGCACCCCGACGGGACACTGCGCCAAACACTGGAGACAACAGCCCATCCTGCGCGAGTTGAAAAAGGATGCGGGGCGTATTGCAAACGCTAGTCGCAGATCCCAACAAACAGCTAGCGGCAACCAGCAATGTGACGATGACAGGGGCAGCGTCTCCCCAGAAAGGCTTGGCAGCAACCAGGAATTTGCCGTACAAATTGCCTTCTAAACCGGCAGCGGTTGCCAACTGCACCAACACTAAAGTGCCACCCACAAACACCAGAGGCATGAACCAGGCAACCCAAGACAGCGCCTTGAGGGTGTCTTTTGGGTGGAGACTGTCTGCTACAAAGGATGAAGCTGTGTCACAGCCATAGAAGCTATAAGCTGCAAACAAGAACCATTTCAGCCAGTCATGGACACTGATGGCATCAATGCTGCTGGGCAAGAGTCCGGGACTTTGGGGCTCCAAGGCAAGCCAGCCTAAACCCTGAACGCAGAAGAGGAGTAAAAAGCCGATCGAAGGAAAGATAAAAAAGAGGTGCAGAATGGCGACGGCACGGGTGCCACTGAATGCTAAAAAGTAAGAGATCGCAGTAAAACCGATCTCAAACACTTTTTCTGGAATACTCAGCCCCATCGGCTCTAAATGGAATTGGATCAAATTTGTGATGACGATCGCATTAATGGGCGGAAAGGAAACCCACCCCAAGAAGTAGGCAATCCCCAAGTAGCGGGAAAGGGCAGGGTAACGATCGAGCAATCGCGTGATGTAATTTGGTGTTCCCCCAGATACATCTGGATATTTCTCACCCAAACTCTGAACTTGAAGGTTAAACAGAATTCCGACGATCACACCAGGAATCCAGACCAACAGCGATGCAGAGCCAATTTCTGCTTGCATCAACGGGGCTAAGTTAAACCACATCAGATATCCAACCACACTAAACCCCCAAGCTTCTGCAGAGGACATGGTACGCCGGAGGCGATTTAGAAATGGCACACGATCTATTTCCATAAAAAGCAGATAGGGGTAATCCTATTGTGATACAATTGCAATTTTTACTCTCAATAAAAAACAAATACCTAGTGTTTCCTTCTAGAGATGAAAATTCTAAAGTCGATCTGATGTAGCAGTCAAATATTGAGGCAATGAGTTGAGGTTGCTAGCGATCGCACTCTCGATCGCAACAACTCATTGGAACAGATATCTTGCACAAGTTGCATTAACCCTTTCACGGGCGGACTAGAAGAGCAAAGGCCCACAAAAAAATTAACTTTTTGTGGAACAGGCCCAAAAGCCTGTGAGAGCGAGAATGGTGCAATATCTCAGTTGACACAGACTCTATTGAGTCTTTTCACTTTGTTTAATGTGCCGTTCGCTAGCGATCGCAATACTCAATACCCAATACTTCTAAATTACCTGCAGGCGATCGCGCGGGAGCAAGTTTTGAAGCGATGCACTAAAATCCTCTTCAGATAGCTATTATAGATTAACCATGAAGATTAAGGCGATTATCTGGCAAGAAGATGGCCTATGGTGCGGCTCAGTTCCAGCACTTCCAGGTGGTCACACATAGAGAGAGAGTTATGAACAATTGTTATAGATGCTTGAAGATGCTGTTCAGGGTTGAGTTGAAGTCGTCAATCAACCAAATGAACTTGCACCGGAAAAAAAGTTAATTGAGTTATCTCTATGAAATCTGTTTCTGGCAAAGCACTCTGCAAAATCGGTGAGCGACATGGTTGAGAGCTCAAAATAATCGCTGTGTCTCGTTATAAGACTCTTTTGCTCTCCATCCCTAATTCTTCAATCCACCGGGTTGCCTTCATCAAAAAAAATGAAAAGGTAAAAGCCTTTTTAAACCTATGAAAGGATTGATTCAATATCTTTACGAAATCAAATTAGATAAAGCTATTCTCTGGTGCTATCTCATTTGGTATATTATAGTAGTTTGTTTTCATTTTGATCCTTCGGTCAAGATATGGCTCAATTCAATTGGTATAAGTGCTGTAATCGGTACGGGTCTGATGCTAAGTGTTTCTTCTAGTAAAGGCAAAAGAGCTCGTTGGCAGGCATTCAGGTTATATCTCATGCCATTTTGTGTCTCCAGCTTCTCTGCCTTAATTAAAGATGAGGGATTTATCATATTTATATCACCAAATATCACCGAAACAATAGTGTCAATATCATGCTGTGGTCTATTTTTATTACTTATTTTATTGGTCAAAATGTTCAAAAATAAAGTTATTTAGCGGAACTACAAAATTGGTGAAAGCAGCAAAAATATGACATTTTAGCTGGAAATTACCCGATCGCCTTTAAAGACGATCGAGCTTGTAGAATTATTACACCCCGATGAAGCGAGGGAATTGCTTATTGAAATCGCTTTCTTAGTTTCTAGTGGGAGAGTTATTTGAGTGCGCTTTTTGGTTGGGCGATCGCCAAGTTGTACTATACTGGCCCCTGTAAAGAAATTACCAAGATCCCCAGACGAATATCGGCGGTAAGCTGGTTGCTAAAATCGGTCGATCGCGCTGGATTTTTTTGCCCTCAAATTGCTTTATTTGGATTAATTGGCGTTTTAAATTCTGCCTTCTACTTTCTCCGTTGCGGCGACACAAGCGGCGGGTAATGTCCACCCTACCGTCAATTGTCAATAACCAATTATTAATTGTTAGTATTCCATAAGAGCGCCAAAAAGATATATCATAACCTTAACCGGATCATTTCTTCCCAGATATGTTCTACTGTTCTAATCCCACGTGTTCTCATCCTTTCAATCCCGACAACTCTAAATTTTGTCAAAGTTGCGGATCGCAAGGCCTCAACCCTCTCTTCAGAAACCGCTACCGCGTGATTCAACTGTTGGGCGAAGGGGGATTTGGCAGAACTTATGAAGCGGTAGATACGGATCGCATGGACGATCCGTGCGTAATCAAGCAGTTTGTACCCCAATTTCAAGGAACCTCAGCACTTGAAAAAGCCTCACAATTGTTTAAAGAAGAAGCGAAACGACTTTACGAACTCGGTGAACATCCCCAAATTCCTCGATTAATTGCTTATTTTGAACAAGACAAGCGACTTTATTTAGTACAAGAGTTGATTGAGGGGCAAACTTTACTAGCAGAATTAACTCAGCAGGGTGCTTTTAGCGAAGAAAAAATTTGGCAGTTGCTGGCAGATGTACTGCCGATTTTGAAATTTGTGCACGATCGCCATGTCATTCACAGAGACATCAAACTTGAGAATATCATGCGGCGCCGCACCTCTGTTAACTCCTCCCTGCCAAAGGCGGGAAATTTTCGGAATTCAGCTTTCCGAAGGGGAGGGCGGGGAGAGTTAGTTTTGATAGATTTCGGCATTTCCAAACAAGTGACGGGCTCCCTGATGAGCAAAGTAGGCACGACGGTAGGAACGCCCGGATATTCGCCGGTAGAACAAATGCGCGGTCAAGTTTTCCCCGGCAGCGATTTGTACAGTTTGGGAATAACTTGCCTGAGACTGCTAACTCAATGTTTGCCAAAAATTGACGGTTCCGATGACCTTTATGACCCGATAAACGGCGGCTGGATTTGGAGAGAACGGTTGCCAGCCGGCACAAAAATCAGCAGCGAGTTGGCAAATGTTTTAGACAAATTAATTCAAGATTATCTCAAAAATAGATATCAATCTGCTGATGAAGTAATCAAAGCTTTAAATCTCTATTCTTTACCTCCCCAACCCCATTGTGCCAAGGGAGGACAACTTACTCTAAATTCTTTTCGGACAAAGGGAGGACAACTTGCCATCAATACCCCGCTCAATCAAAGCGGGCAAATCAACAGCAATATCTCTGTCAATCCGAGGAAAAAATCCAACACTACTCCGCCATTGAACAAGGCTTCGCAGAGAATTGCTGCTGTCAAAAGCACTTTTGAATTTCAGGTGGTGACAGTAGACAAGCGCGGGAAGCAAATTAATGTTAACAGCGGCAAAGCGCGTTTTTTTGAAGAACCTCTTGGTAGCAGTACACTGCTGGAAATGGTATCTGTTCCTGGCGGTACTTTCCTCATGGGTTCTCCAAAAGAGCGGGGAGACAGCGACGAAAAACCGCAGCACCCAGTAACTTTAGGCTCTTTCTATATTAGCAAATTTCCAGTCACTCAGGCCCAGTGGACAGCAGTTGCGGCGCTGCCGGAAATTAAAATATTTCTCAATCCCGATGCAGCCCGTTTTAAAGGTGCAAATCGACCTGTAGAAAATGTATCTTGGTACGAGGCAGTGGAGTTTTGCGATCGACTTTCTCGAAAAACTGGTAAGCGTTATCGCTTGCCTAGCGAAGCCGAATGGGAATATGCTTGCCGGGGGCAAACTACGGGGCCGTTTCACTTTGGGGAAACGATTACCAGCGAGTTAGCAAATTACAACGGAAATTCTAATTACGCTGACGCGCCGAAGGGAGTTTATCGCTTTCAAACGACAGATGTTGGCAGTTTTAAACCCAATGCTTTCGGATTGTACGATTTCCACGGAAATGTTTGGGAATGGTGCGCGGATTCTTGGCACAATAATTATAACGGTGCGCCTGCCGATGGTAGCGTTTGGGAGTCTGACGGGGACTCTTCGCTGAGGTTGTTGCGGGGGGGTTCTTGGAACGATCATCCTCCGAATTGTCGCAGCGCGTGTCGCCTCAGATATCAGCCGGATTGTAAGGCTAGTATTGTGGGTTTTCGAGTGGTTCTTTCTGTTGTTTAAACTCCAATTGTAGGCATTCCTTCTCCTATCTTGAAATGACTCTACCGTTTCCCTATTAATCAAAGATGTATGCAATAAGCCTATTGATCTTGTCTCGGCATTGAGAAACCCGGTTTCTTGAATAAACCGGGTTTGGGAATGGCCGATCACCCAAATTCAAGCCTTAACTAGCCTTCTTCTGAGGAGCCATTATGCGTTCCACACTCATAGCAGCCACGCTTAATGTCACCACAGCCATGCCGAGAATTGCCACAGGCTGCAAATTCTCATTGATAATTATAAACGCAAAAAGTGCCGTCATCGCCGGCCCCAAAGTGCCAATTACTGACGCTAATGCGGCCCCCGCAAACCGGATGGCAAAATTATTCAAAAGATAGCTAAACAGGGTCAGCACCCCTAAAACAACGCCTCCCATAATCAAACCAGGCCAAACATTTTGGTCGATTTTAGGAGAAAAATTTTCCGACAGCGGCACCCACAAACTCAGGGAGGAAAATACAAAAATCGCGGCGAAATTAACTAAACTAAAAGGAATTGGGTGCAGCTTGCCCGCGGCCATTTGCGTCAGCAATACGTAACCTGCAAAGGTAATCCCAGAAGCCAGTGCCGCCGTGACTCCCACCCCGACATTGCCGCCGCCCGGAGCTGGGGCCGCAAAACTCGGCCAGCCAGCTAAAATCAGACCTGCGGTAATCCCGACGATCGCCAAAAAGCCGACTCTGCTAGGGCGAGAGCCAAACAAGATCCAAGAACCCAGTACGGTGACGATCGGGTAAATAAAGAAAATCGTAATCGCAATCCCCGCTGGAATATTGCCGATCGCCAAATAAATCAAAACCTGAGACAAAAACAGAAAAAATGCGCTTCCTAAAACCTTGCTCCACAAAGCTCGATCGCCCGACTGGAACAACCGTCTAATATCTTTCCACACAGAAGGATACAGAAATGTCGCCAATATCGGCATCAAAGCCATCACCACAATCAGTCGCATCAACAAAATCAACAAAGAATTGCCAAAACCGGGAGTCACCACCCCCGGAAATTCAAACAAGCCAAAAACCACCCGAGGATTTCTGCCTTTAATCAGAATTCTCAAACAAACATTAAATAGTGACAATACCACCGCCGAAGACAAAGCCAGCACCAAACCTGTCTGTACAGAAGGTGCTTTAGCGGTTGCAGCAGGCGCTGAAGAGGGTGCCGGTACGGATTCCCGCGGCCTTTCCACAGGTGTTGGCTGCAGAAGTTGCGGGCGGACAGAATTAACAGAATTAGTTGATTCTTCGACATAGGAATCTTGAGCATCGAAAGGATTCTCAAGATATGCTTCTTCTTCTTCGAGTTCTTCCCTGATGCGGTTTACGAGATTTTGTAACAGCTCTTCCCCTTGCAGTTCCAGGGTTTTCATGTTGTTGAGCCGCACGGAAAGCTCGCTTTCGTAACTGGTTAAATCTTGTTCCAGCATCTGGAAACTGCGATCGATCCTTTCATCCAGCGCCGCCAGCAACTGCGAGGCGCGTTCGTCGTAGTTGCTTGGCGGCAGGGGTATCGGGAACTCGCCGCTGGGAATAGGGCTGCTGAGAGAATTTCCAGAGTTAGCGCTGAGTTCGTTGAACCGCTGCACCAACAAATCCTGCAAATTGTGAGCCAAAACTTGAGCCAACTGCTTCAGCCACAATTGCTGCTGCTGAATGTATCGCCCCGACAGAGATTCCATTTGCTGAGACTGCAATTTGCGATATTGCTCCCGCAGGTCTTCAATATCCTCAATCAGGTGATTTTTTTCAGTTTGCAGCCGAGTAATGTCTTGATTTAACTGACCTTTGACATTTTGATGCAAAGCGTCCAGTTCTTGCATTACTGAGTGGAGGACTTCTTCTGCTGATTGTACTTCCTCTGGCTCGTCCTTTGACGAGTATACGTTCCGCTGCGCCATTAGCCTATAACCTCTAATTTAAACTGCACGTTCACTGTTCTTAAGTATTTTGCCAAATCAGGCCGCAAGTTCTAGTGAGTTGATCTAAGAAATTGCGGACACTGTTGAATCAATAGTAGTCGCTAAGCTACAAATGTGAGAAAATTGCGTGAAGCAAAGCTATCCCGCTCTTAATCCCCCCAAGAACACTTTGTGCAATTAGAAATCATACTATAGCAATCCTCGCATCAGTTGTAAAAATATGTAGGGGTAGTGCTAAGAGTGCCTACCCCAGCCTGCATCGGGGCAACCGGGCGTGGGTTTCGCCCCTACAAGAATTACACAAATCATTGAGGATTGCTATACAGCTTGACCTCTCCACGAATTGCTCCCGGTAATTCTCGCATATAACTCACCCGATTGCACCCGACTCACAAACCTAAGAGCCCGTTCCGCGACTAAATTTGATTGGGGGGTGGCACTCCTAGCCCCTCAATGGATAACTCGATCCAGCAGGCAGAAACCCCGTTTCTTTTGCCCGCGTCTCTCCCGCACTCCCGCACCCAGATTTATTATATTAAAGGTTCCGATCTTTTGCTCGCGAAAGTTTTAAGAGGTGATCGCACCGTCAATCGATTTTAGATTTTAGATTTTAGATTTTAGAATTGAAGCCTTGACCCCACGGATAAATTCGGGGGGCAAGTTTCTCGGATACAGGTTTTTTATTTCTGGACGGATGAATCCGCGGGCTTGTATCCTGGATGCTGTCGGTCAAAAAACAACCCCACGCCTCAAAAAATTAACACATCCCATCCCCTAAGAGCAACAGATATGGCCTCCGAAATTTATGACAATTCCTTTACAAAGGATATACAAAAACTGAATATTTCCTCAGAAGCCGAAGTGTTTGTCTTTCCGGCATCATTTGCCCAGCAGCGCTTGTGGTTTCTCGACCAATTCGCACCGGAAAACCCTTTCTATAATGTAGTAACAGCGCTGCGCTTAACTGGTTCCCTCAACTTAACAGCCTTAGAGCAAACCTTCAACGAAATAGTACAGCGCCACGAAACTTTGCGAACCACTTTTGCAGCGGTATCAGGCCAACCAGTGCAGATAATCTCTCCCGCTTTTAAGACTAATTTAAAAGTATTAGACTTGCAAGATTTGCCGCAACAAGAACGGCAAACAGAAGCAAAGAAACTCTCTGCAGCAGAATCTCTTCGCCCTTTCAATTTATCCACCGGGCCGCTGATGCGAGTCACCATCCTGCGGCTGACAGAAACCGAGCATATTCTCTTGGTAAATATGCACCACATAGCCTCCGATGATTGGTCGATCGGGGTACTAATTCGAGAACTGGAGGTTATCTATACAGCTTTGATAAATCAACAGCCATCTCCCCTCCCAGAATTATCACTTCAATATGCCGACTTTGCCGAGTGGCAGCGCGAATGGCTGCAAGGTGAAGTATTAGAAACTCAGCTTGCTTATTGGCGGCAGCAATTGCACGGGATTTCTGTGTTAAATTTGCCCACAGATCGCCCTGCACCAGCTAGGCAAAATTATCGGGGAAAAACTCAATATTTAGAACTGCCTAAAAAGCTGAAGGACGCACTTTTAGCGCTCTCGCAGCGAGAAGGAGCGACTTTATTTATGACAGTGCTCGCAGCATTTCAAACATTACTTTACCGCTACTCGCAGCAAGAAGATATTGTTGTCGGTTCGCCGATCGCCAATCGCAACCGCAGCGAAATCGAAGCATTAATCGGTTTTTTTGTCAATACTTTAGTGCTGCGAACAGACTGTTCGGGAAACCCGACATTTCGAGATTTTTTGGGCCGGGTGCGGGAAGTAACCCTGGGAGCTTACGCTCACCAAGATTTGCCTTTTGAGAAGCTAGTCGAGGAATTGCACCCAGAGCGATCGTTGAATCGCCACCCGCTGTTTCAGGTGGTATTCGGGCTGCAAAATGGGCCTGTGGACGAGCTAGAATTGCCAGAATTAAAGTTGAGTTCTTTTCATTTGGAGACTCTAACAACCCGCTTTGATTTAGAGCTGCATTTGTGGGAAGCTTCGGATAAGTTTAGGAACAGATACGGCGAAAAGTGGGAAGATGCGGAAGGGCTCAGAGGATTAGCTGTATACAATACAGATTTATTTGATGAAGTTACGATCGCCCGAATGCTGAGGCATTTTAAAACGCTGCTGGAAAGCATTGTTGCTAATCCCGAACAAGGAATTGCTAACTTACCTTTATTGAGCGAGGATGAAGTGAATCAATTATTCAAAGAATGGAACGATACTCGGACAGATTATCCTCAAAATAAGTGCATTCATCAGTTATTTGAAGAGCGGGCCCGGCAGCATTTGGAGGATGTCGCCCTAACTTTCGACAGCCAAAACCTCACTTACAGAGAACTCAACAGTCGCAGCAACCAACTGGCGCGCTACCTACAAAAACTGGGCGTGGGGGCGGAGGTTTTAGTGGGGCTTTGTGCAGAGCGATCGATCGACCTAATTGTCGGGATGTTGGCTATACTGAAAGCGGGAGGAGCTTACCTACCGTTAGATCCGAGCTATCCGCGCGATCGGCTAAACTTGATGCTGGAAGATGCTCGAGTTAAAGTCTTGCTAATTCAGGATAAATTGATTGAGAATTTCCGAGACTTCTCAAACTCGGTGATTTACTTCGATCGCGACTGGGAAGACATAGCCAAAGAAAGCGCCGAAAATCCCGCCAACACAGTAACAGCAGACAACCTAGCTTACGTTATTTACACATCTGGCTCAACAGGAAAACCCAAGGGAGTTGCTGTCACCCACAAAGCAGTAAATCGGCTGGTACTCAACACCAACTATATAAAAATAGAACCTACCGATAAAATGGCCCAAGCATCAAACGCTTCATTCGATGCAGCCACATTCGAGATTTGGGGAGCCTTGCTTAACGGCGCTCAACTCGTGGGAATTAGCACAAATATTACCCTTTCGCCTCACGATTTAGCCTTAGAACTGCGCCAACAAAGCATCACAGTTTTGTTTTTAACAACTGCCTTATTTCAACAAATTGCTAGAGTTTTACCGCAAGCTTTTAATTCGCTGCGCTGCTTGCTGTTTGGCGGAGAAGCGGTCGATATGAGATGGGTTAAAAAACTTCTCAAACAAAAGTCAACAACTAAATTAATTCACGTTTACGGCCCGACAGAAAATACCACCTTTTCGGCTTATTATTGCGTGCAAGATGTACCCGAAACCGCAACATCTATCCCCATCGGCCGCCCGATCGCCAACACGCAAATTTATCTCCTCGATGCGGATTTGCAGCCGGTGGCGATCGGTGTTATAGGTCAATTGTACGTCGGCGGTGACGGATTGGCGAAAGGCTACCTCAACCAGCCTGATTTAACTGCTGCTGCTTTCATTCCTAATCCTTTTAGCAATAAATCTGGTTCGTGTCTTTATAAAACAGGTGATTTAGGTCGCTATTTAGCTGACGGCAATATCGAGTTTTTAGGCCGCGTTGACGACCAAGTAAAAATTCGCGGCTACCGCATCGAATTGGGAGAAATTGAAGCCGCTTTGTGCCAGCATCCACAAGTGGGCGAAGCAGTAGTAATTGTGAGGGAAGACATCCCCGACGATAAACATTTGGTAGCTTATGTTATTCCTGACGGTATTAATAAAAACTTAGAAGTTCCCAATCTTAAGTCAAGTGACTTGCGCCAATTTTTGAAAGAAAAGTTACCAGGATATATGGTTCCTGCAACTTATGCAGTGTTGGAGAATATGCCGCTGACTCCTAATGGCAAAGTAGACCGCCGCGCCTTGCCTGATATAGATACAGAGAGCGAGGATATAACAGAAAATTATGTAGCACCTCGGACTGATCTCGAAAAGGCGATCGGGAAAATTTGGGCTAAAGTTTTGGGAAAACAGCAGGTTAGTATCTACGATAATTTCTTTGAGCTAGGCGGGCATTCCCTGCTAGCAACTCAGTTGATTTCTCGCATCCGAGACGCTTTGCAAGTCGAGTTATCGGTCAGCAGTTTGTTTGAGGCTCCGACTGTGGCTAGTCTGGCAAAATACATTGAGACAATGCGCTGGGCTGCGACTGGTTTGGATACTCCCAGAACTGACGAAAATGAGCGCGAAGATGTGGAATTTTAAAGCCTTATACCAATTTTTTATGAGGCTGCATAGAATCCGATCCCCCCTAGCCCCCCTTAATAAGGGGGAGTAGGGGGTGGACAAGAGCTTGGTCAAAGTCAACCCCTACTCCCCAACAATCAGGGGGATTTAGGGGGATCGAGATATGTGCAACTTCACATTAAATTGGTATTACATAATTGCGGGAGGATTTTGATTGTTGTGTGAAATTGGCATTTGTCTGTCGGTAGAAATTACCGCAATGGGAACTGATATTCAAGCCTGTTTCACGAGGAGATTTAGACCTGTTACTTGTTAACCTCCTAAAGGCTGAGGTTGCCTATATACTTGCAAGATTGCTTGCGGGGCATTATAAATAAGGGAGAAAATCTTCTCTCAACAGCCACTCATCCAGAAAATCAGAAACGATGTCCAACGAAGCGTCTGACCGTCTTAAACAAAATTCTGAAAAAATTATGCGGATGTGGGAGAAGCGGGCGCGCGATGAAGTCGGTGCATCAACGCATCAAGACTCTCTTGTCTTGCAAGATTCGCTACCTCTGTACTTAAACCAACTGGTAGATGAACTCTCAAACAGAATTGACAGGACACCTGCCCGAATCACAGCCGACGAGGTAGAAAGCACCAGGATTGGCAAGAAGCACGGGCATGAACGGGCGGGATATGCTGACTACTCTATGAGTCAACTCATTTTCGAGTATCAGATCCTCCGTCAAGTAATATTTCAAGTTTTAGAGGAAGAAGCACCTTTAGGAGTGCGGGATCGAGACATTATTATCGGCTCCATTGAGCAAGCCGTTAATGACGCGGCCACTCAATTCTCCGAAACGCTGCGAGATATTCAAGAACTATTTATGGTGACGCTAACTCACGACCTCAGAAATCCCATCAATGTCGTAAAAATGGGAACTCAACTGATGCTGCGGCGGCTGGAACGAGGAGATACCCACATGGATGTGGCGGCGAGGATGCTCGGTGCGATCAATCGGCTGGATTCGATGATTCAAAATCTGCTGGATGCGAGTCGGCTGCGGGCAGGGCAGAGCTTAAAGATTGAATTTGAAGAATGCGATTTTGTGATGCTAGTCCAAGAGGTAGTAGAAGATTTGATCTTCACCTATGGAGAGCGGTTTGTTGTGGTCTGTGATTCTGATATCACGAGCTATTGCAGTCGAAAAGAAATACGGCGGGTGATTGAAAATTTAACAATTAACGCTGTGAAATATGGTGCGCCTAGTACGCCGATTACACTCACGCTCCAGGAAACCCAAACGCAGATCGGCCTGACTATCCATAATGAAGGCGAGCCGATCGCCCTAGATGCTCAATCCATCCTATTTCAACAATTTCGTCGAACCATTTCTGCCGAGGAGCAAACCGGCTGGGGATTAGGATTATTTTTAGCAAAAAATATTACTGAGGCGCATAAAGGGACACTGGAGGTTGAAAGTGCAGAGGGCAAGGGGACAAGCTTTATTATCAACTTACCTAAAGTTCTTCTTTAGTTCGAGACATTAAGACTAAGAAGAAAAATAGGGTATCCCCAGCCAGAACCTACAAAATTTTAACTCACATTTTTGGTCAGGAAATTTCAGTGCAGAATGCCCTGACAGCATCTGCAAACTGCTGGTTGTGTTCTATTAATGCCATGTGTCCTCCTTTCTGTATAGTAACTAGCTCTGCTTGAGGTAATTCTGCTTTCATTCGCAGGCTAGCTGGGGGGGTAGTGGCAATATCTGAATCGCCGCAGATCACCAACACAGGAATGTCAATTGATGGCAAAGTTTTTGTTTCGTCAAATTTGAGCATTCCCAGTGTGCCGCGAGCGAGAACGCCGGGAGAACCCAAGGCTGATAAAAAAGCTGAGAACTCTAATTGACCGCGCGTTTCAGTGCCTTTAAATCCCGATAATTCTACACTGATGTGCAGTGAACCATTGAGATAGCTCAGCCAAGTCATTCCCCACATAATGGGTTCAAGAGCTATGGTGAGATAGAGCATAGGTTGGAGCAGCGGCTTCTGCAAAGCGCGTAATAAACCGCTAAAAATAGCGGTTTTGAGAGGATTAGTATAAGTGGTATCTACCAGAATTAAACCAGCTACTCGACTACCGAGAAGTTCTGGAAAAAGCCGACTGAATGTTAGAGTAATCATGCCGCCGATGCTGTGTCCGAGTAGGATAACAGGTTTATTTCCTGCTATGGCAATGACGGCTTCGAGATCGCGGGCAAATTTTTCTAGGGAGTAGTCGCTGTTTTTTGGTCGAGTGGATTTTCCCAAACCTGGAAGATCCCAAACAATTACTCGGAAGCGATCGGTTAGTTGCCGTTTCGCGTAATACCAAACCATACTGTTGGGCCCCCAACCGTGCGAGAGGATAATCGGCTGTCCGTCCTCTGGGCCGTAGAATTCTACTTGTAAAATAGTGCCATCAGGCCTCTCTACCCGCTGCACCGTACCCGTCCGCGTCGGCTTGGGTTCGTCAGCACCGGGGCGGCGGAACAGCGGCAAACTGATAAAGCGGCCGCCAACAGACCAAAGAAGCATCAAGACTCCGCTGACTAAGTAGGAAATCCCTACCAGTGCGCCCATGTACCATTCGTAAATAATGTATATACCTCCGCCAAGAACCCCGACGGACAGCAGTCCCACCAGCCATAGGAACAGGAAATTGAAGGGCATGAACGGCATAAGCTGAAACCTTGGGTAGGATTTTGGTTGCGGATTTAAACAGAATCATACTCAGGTTAGGCCACAGTAAGCAAGCGATCGGTTAAGCTCTTAATTTGTGCGCTGGTAGAATTTCTTTTATATTTGCAAAAATAATCACAGGATGACTCAAAATGCCCGATCAAAAAATATCGAGTTCATCGCCAAATGCAAGAGATTCGGTCACGGTTGAGTTAGTTGAGTTTTTATCTTACCTTCGCAGTCTAGATATTAATATTTTTGTTGAGGGCGAGCGCCTGCGCTGCAACGCTCCCGAAGGAATTATTACACCGGAACTACGGGCCGAAATTTCTCATAAAAAAGCCGAAATTATTTCATTTTTAAAAGCAGCTAATCGTACTTCTAGTTTCACTCCTACACCGATTGTTCCTATGGGGCGGGACGGAAATCTACCGCTTTCCTTTGCACAGCAGCGCTTGTGGTTTCTCGACCAATTAGTACCGAACAATCCTTTTTATAATGTTCCCGCAGCATTGCGTTTGACAGGTTCGCTCAATTTTTCGGCGCTGCAACAAACCTTCAATGAAATTGTGCGCCGCCACGAAGCTTTACGCACGACTTTAGCAGTAGTTTCGGGCCAACCTGTTCAGAGAATAGCTGCTGCTTTCCACCTCCCGATTAATGTAGTGGACTTGCGAAATTTGCCAAAGGAATCTCGACAAACTGAAGCAAACAGGCTCACCGCCCAAGAAGCTCAACGCTCTTTCAATTTGTCCAATGACTTGTTGCTGCGAGTCACATTGTTGCAGTTAGATGATGCCGAATATTTACTAATGCTGAATATGCACCACATTGTCTCCGATGGTTGGTCTATCGGAGTGCTAATTCAGGAATTAGGCGCACTTTACACGGCATTTGCTAGCGAAAAACCTTCGCCTTTACCGGCTTTGTCGATCCAGTATGCTGATTTTGCCAAATGGCAGCGCGAATGGCTGCAAGGGGAAGTTTTAGAAACGCAGCTTGCTTACTGGCGGCAGCAGTTAAACGGCATTTCTATGCTAAATTTGTCTGCGGATCGACCCAGGCCAGCAATTCAAAGTTACCGAGGCAAAAGGCAATTTTTGCAACTGCCAAAACAACTGAGCGAGGCTTTAGAAACGTTGAGCCAGCGCGAAGGAGTGACGCTGTTTATGACAATGCTGGCAGCTTTTAAAACGTTGCTTTACCATTACGCCCAGCAAGAAGATATTGTTGTAGGTTCGCCGATCGCCAATCGCAACCGCAGTGAAATTGAAGCATTAATCGGGTTTTTTGTCAACAGTTTGGTGCTGCGTACAGATTTGTCGGGAAATCCAACTTTTCGGGAACTTTTAAACCGAGTCAAAGAGGTAGCATTAGGAGCTTACGCTCACCAAGATTTGCCGTTTGAGAAGTTAGTGGAAGAACTGCACCCCGATCGCGCGTTGAACCAAAATCCCTTATTTCAGGTGGCGTTTGCGCTGCAAAACGCGCCGGGGAATCGGTTAGAATTGCCAGAATTAACACTCAGCCCGCAGCAGTTAGATGTGGGTACAGCGCGGTTTGATTTGGAGTTTCATTTGTGGGAGCGATCGCCCAACAGCTCGGGAAGCAACCAATCGCCCAGCAATAAGCTGTGGGTTGATAGCTCCGAGGGCATCAGCGGCATGGTTATTTACAGCGCAGATTTATTTGATGAAGCTACGATTACCCGCCTGATCGGGCATTTTCAAACTCTGTTAGAAAGGATTGTCACAAATCCCGAACAGCGCATAGCAAACTTGCAATATTTGAGCGCCCAAGAGCGCTATCATTTGTTAGTTGAATGCAACAATACTCAGGCGGATTATCCGCAAGATTTGTGCATCCATCAGCTATTTGAAATGCAGGCCGATCGGACACCGGATGCGGTGGCGCTGGTATTTGGAGAGGAGCAAGTCACCTATCGAGAGCTAAATCTCCGCAGCAACCAACTAGCACGTTATCTGCAAAAAATGGGGGTTGGGGCGGAAGTTTTAGTCGGGCTTTGCTGCGGGCGATCGCTCGATCTGATTGTGGGGATGTTGGGTATCCTGAAAGCGGGAGGAGCTTACTTAATTTTAGATCCGAGCTATCCTGCTGAGCGATCGAGTTTTATGCTAAAAGATGCTCAAGTGTCAGTATTGCTTACCCGCCAGGGAATAAATTCCCTGTCTAATAGCGAAAGTCGTCTAAAGACGACTGAAGGAGGACAAGTTTCCAGTCGGCTTCAGCCGACTTCAGCTATGAGCCAGGGAATTTATTCCCTGGTGGATGATGGCGAAGTGCAAAATTTAGAAACACAGTCAGATGATAAAATTCACCATCTAAAGATGACTGAAGGAGGACAAGTTTCCAGTCGGCTTCAGCCGACTTCAGCTATGAGCCAGGGAATTTATTCCCTGGTGGATG
>NZ_JAUBTI010000095.1:17686-25424 GCF_036702415.1 Microcoleus sp. D3_18a_C4
ATGGCGAAGTGCAAAATTTAGAAACACAGTCAGATGATAAAATTCACCATCCAAGGGTTGTTTTTCTAGACACAGACTGGGAGATGATTTCCCAAGAAATCGCCGACAATCCAACCAGCGCAGCCACAGCCGAAAATCGGGCTTACGCGATTTACACCTCCGGATCGACGGGAAAGCCGAAAGGAGTTGAAATTGAGCACGGGAGCTTGTTAAATCTCGTTTTTTGGCATCAAAGAGAGTTTGGGGTGTCAGCGGGCGATCGAGCAACGCAAATTGCAGCGATCGGCTTTGATGCTTGCGGGTGGGAAATTTGGCCTTATCTCGCCGCGGGAGCTAGCATCTACTTTCCAGAAGATGACATCAGGCGAGATCCTGAAAAACTGCAAAACTGGTTAGTATCAAAAGCCATCACAATTAGCTTTTTGCCAACACCTTTAGCCGAGAAAGTTTTGCTATTAGATTGGCCTCAAACAACAGCGTTGCGAATCTTGCTCACAGGCGGCGAAAAACTGCAACAACATCCTTTAAAATCCCATCCATTTAAGCTAGTAAATAATTACGGCCCAACCGAGAACACCGTCGTCACAACTTCCGGTTATATTCCTGTAACAGAGCAAACAGACATCGCCCCGACAATTGGCCGCCCCATTGCTAACGCTCAAATCTACATATTAGACAAATATTTGCAGCCCGTACCAATGGGGGTTGTTGGCGAATTGTACATTGGCGGAAACGGACTCGCTCGCGGCTACCTCAACCGCCCCGATTTAACCGCAGAACGCTTTATTTCCAATCCTTTTAAATCAAATTCAGACACCATTCTCAATGACTTGTTTAGGAACAGGCAAGATGCCTGTTCCACAAGAGATGAATTTTATTGTGGAACAGGCATCTTGCCTGTTCTCGATAATAATGCCCACCCCACTCTTTGTGGAACAGGCATCTTGCCTGTTCTTGATAATGATGCCCACCCCACTCTTTGTGGAACAGGCATCTTGCCTGTTCTAGATAATGGTACAACATCTGAGTTTAAACAAAATTCAGGAGAGCGAATTTACAAAACCGGCGACTTAGTGCGCTACAGAGGCGATCGCAACCTGGAATTTTTAGGACGCATTGACGAACAAGTAAAAATTCGCGGTTTCCGCATCGAATTAGGAGAAATCGAGACAGTATTAACTCAACATCCGGCCGTGCAGCAAACTGTAGCAATAGCTTCGGAAGATGGACAGGGAGATAAACGTTTAGTAGCTTATATTGCCCTGAATCCTGAATATAGCAGTGCCAGCGAAAAAAACCAAATAATGCAATTGCAGGACGAACAGGTTTTGCAGTGGCAAATGCTCTACAATGAAACTTACAATCAACCTGCTGTTGACTCAGATCCAACATTTAATATTGTCGGCTGGAATAGCAGCTATACTAATCAGCCAATCCCAGCAGAACAGATGCGCGACTGGGCGAAAAATCAAGCCGCCCAAATTTTAGCTTTGCAGCCTAGCCGAGTGTTAGAAATTGGCTGCGGCACAGGTTTGTTGCTGTTCCAAATTGCCTCTCGCTGCACTCAATATTGCGGAACAGACTTTTCACCTATTTCGCTCAACTATATTCAGCAGCACTTGGCAAATCAACAGTTAGCTAATGTAACGCTGCTTCAGAAAATGGCGACAGACTTTGAAGGAGTAGAGACAGCAGCTTTTGACGCAGTGATTCTCAACTCTGTCGTGCAATATTTCCCGAATATCGACTATCTCGTGCAAGTGCTAGAAGGTGCTGTGAAAGCAACTGCTCCCGGCGGCTTTATATTCATCGGAGATGTCCGCAGCTTGCCGTTGCTGGCAGCTTTTCACGCTTCGGTACAACTGTATCAAGCCGAACCTTCTCTCGCGGGCGAACAGTTGCAGCAGCGAGTACAAATGCAAATTTTTCAAGAAACAGAGTTAGTTATCGATCCAGATTTTTTTAGCGCATTAAAGCACCGCTTTCCGCAGATTGGCGGCGTAGAGATTCAATTAATTCGCGGTAGTTATCACAATGAGTTAACTGATTTTCGGTACAATGCTATTCTGCATATTGCGTCGGAAACAGATCCCCCCCAATCCCCAGGGCGGTTTCATTCTCACGAAAATCAGGCTTTTGTAGGGGCGGTGCCCCCGTGCCCGCCCCCACCCACAGACGATTTCACAGGCGTTTGGGACATGGGGGCAACCACAGGGGGATTGCCCCTACCGAGAATGAAACCGCCCTGCCCCCAATCCCCGGCACAAGGGGGGCAGGGGGGATCAAAACTGCTGGATTGGTCGGCTAAAAATCAGAATCTGACTGTTACCAATGTGGAACAAATATTATTGCAAAATCAACTCGATGTTTTAAGAATTGCTAATGTGCCTAATGCGCGGGTAACTGCTGCGGTGAAAGCGGCAGAATTGCTGTTTGTTGTCGATAAATTTCCAACAGCAGGTCAGTTGCAGAAAGCCGTGGAAAAAATCGAGGATTTAGGAGTAGATCCCGAAGCGTGGTATGCTTTGGAAGTTCCGTATAATGTTAATATTAGTTGGTCTAATTCCGACAGTCAAGGGCGCTACGATGTAGTGTTTGCACGGGGAAAAACCAGAGATTTTGTGCGAGAAACTAGAAGCGATAACTTGCGTCCTTGGCGCTCTTATGCTAACAATCCCTTACAAGCTAAAGCAGCGCGTAAATTAGTGCCGCAGTTGCAGGCTTATCTAGCAGAAAAACTGCCGGAATATATGATTCCGTCGGCTTTTGTGGTGCTGGAGTCGCTACCGGTGACGGCTAACGGAAAGGTCGATCGGCTCGCTTTGCCTGTACCGGAGCCGATTAAGTTAGAATGGGCTAACGGTTATGTTGCGCCTCATACTTCTATTGAGGAAGTTTTAGTGAAAATTTGGGCTGAGGTTTTGGGGATAAAGCGAGTGGGTATCCGGGACAATTTCTTTGAATTGGGAGGCCATTCGCTGCTGGCGACTCAGCTTGTTTCTAGAGTGCGAGATGCTTTCGCGATAGAGTTGCCTTTGCGCCGCGTTTTTGAAGCACCGACAATCGGAGAATTATCTAAGATTGTGGAGAGTTTAAAAGAGAGCGATGCTAAAATTAAAGCTCCTGCTTTAGTGGCGCTTTCTCGGGACAGTCGGCGCAGGAAGCTATCATCTTTTAATCAAGAAATTAAATAAAAATTAGGGCGGTAGAACGGGTGCAATTTCGATAAATATGCAGCAAGAAACAGAAGTTTTCGTCTTCCCGGCCTCATTTGCTCAGCAGCGGCTTTGGTTCCTCAATCAATTAGCACCGGGCAATCCTTTCTACAATGTCTCAACAGCGCTCCGCTTAACAGGTTGCCTCAACTTAAGATCCTTAGAGCAAACCTTCAACGAAATTGTGCAGCGGCACGAAACTTTACGCACCACTTTTACGCTTTTGGAAGGGGAACTCGTACAAGTTATTGCTCCCATTTTAACTGTATCCCTCCCCACAATCGACTTACAAAATCTCTCGCCCAATCAGCAGGAAACCGCAGCGCTGCAACTCGCAACCGATGCAGCACAATGCCCTTTCGATTTAGCCGCCGGGCCGTTATTTAAAGTAACGCTGTTACAACTCAGTGAAACAGAACATATATTGTTGCTGAATTTACATCATATTGTGGCTGATGGTTGGTCGATTGGAGTGCTAATTCGAGAGCTGGGAACGCTCTACACAGCATTTGTAAAAAATGGGAGCTCCCACTTACCAGCACTGCCCGTGCAGTACGCCGACTTTGCAGAGTGGCAGCACCAATGGTTGCAGGGCGAAGTATTAGAAACGCAGTTAGCTTATTGGCGGCAGCAGTTAAACGGAATTACCACACTCAATCTACCAACAGACAGGCAAAGACCAGCGGTTCCATCCTACCGCGGTGCTAAACAATTTATAACATTATCACCTGCTTTGAGCGAGGCGCTAAAGTCATTGAGCCAGCAAGAAAGCGCGACTTTATTTATCACTCTACTAGCTGCTTTTCAAACTTTGCTGTACCGCTATACCGGACAAGTAGATATTGCAGTAGGAACGCCGATCGCCAATCGCAACCAGAGCGAAATAGAAGCATTAATCGGTTTTTTTGTCAACAGTTTAGTGCTGCGTGCAGATTTATCAGGAAATCCAACTTTTCAGGAACTATTGCATCGGGTAAAAAACGTCGCAATGGCAGCCTACGCCCACCAAGATTTGCCCTTCGAGAAGTTGGTTGAGGAATTACACCCCGATCGCGAGTTGAGCCGCAACCCCCTATTTCAAGTTAGTTTCAGCCTGCAAAACACTCCTGTAGCAGCGCTAGAATTGCCCGGAATCGTTGGAGAGGCGATCGACTTTGACGCGGGAACCGCCAAGCTAGATTTAGAGTGCCACTTGTGGGAAGATGCAGGAAGTATTCAAGGGCAATTTGTCTACAGCACAGACTTATTTGATAGCGGCACAATTGCGCGGATGGCGGGACATTTCCAAACGCTGCTTGAAGCCATTGTTGCCAATCCGAAACAGCACCTCAGCGACTTAGCTTTGCTGACAGCGCCAGAATACCAGCAATTATTAATCGATTGGAATGACACTCAGAGAGATTATCCGCAAAACCAGTGTTTCCATCAGCTATTTGAAGAGCGAGTAGAGCTCGCGCCCGATGCTGTCGCCGCCGTCTTTGAAAACCAGCAGTTAACCTACGGCCAACTCAACAGCAGAGCCAACCAACTTGCACGTTACTTGCAGCAATTGGGAGCAGCACCAGAAGTTTTAGTGGGCCTTTGTGTAGAACGTTCCTTAGATGCGATCGTCGGATTGCTAGGCATTATCAAAGCAGGCGCAGCCTACCTGCCTTTAGATCCAACTTATCCTCAAGAGCGCCTTAACTTCATGTTAGAAGATGCTCAGGTGTCGATTTTGGTAACTCAGCAGCACTTAGCAAAAAACTTGACGCAGCCGGAAAATTACGGACTTTTTTCAGTAGTGTGTTTGGACTCCGACAGAGAAATTATCGCCCGACAAAGCCCAGAAAACCCAACTACAAATATCATACCAGAAAACCTAGCCTACGTCATTTACACATCGGGTTCAACCGGAAAACCCAAAGGCGTTTTAATCGAACATCGGGGACTCTACAACTTAGCCCTAGCTCAAATAGAAGCTTTTAACTTAAACTCAAATCACCGCATTTTGCAATTCGCCTCCCTGAGTTTTGATGCCTCAATCTTTGAGATTGTCATGGCCTTGGGAAGCGGAGCAACACTTTACTGTGCCAAGAAAGAATCTTTGTTGCCCGGACAAACATTAATTCAATTTTTGCAGGACAATGCTATTACCCACGCTACCCTCCCGCCCTCGCTGCTAGCTGTCCTTCCAAACGCCGAACTTCCCGCCCTGCAAACAATCATCTGTGCTGGCGAATCTTGTTCCCCGGAGATCGTTAAACGCTGGGCTTCCCGGCGCAGATTTTTTAACGCTTACGGCCCTACAGAAGCGACAGTCTGGTCAAGTTTGGCCGAAATTAGCGATTCCCTGCGGGATAGCTTCGCTTCACCCAAAAAACCGCCAATCGGCCGCCCAATAGCTAACACTCAACTCTATATTTTAGATAAAAATTTACAGCCTGTACCCGTTGGAATTCCCGGTGAATTGTACATCGGCGGCAGCGGATTGGCGCGAGGCTACCTGAACCGCCCCGAATTAACCGCCCAGCGATTTATTGCTAATCCCTTTAGCCAGAAAGCAGGAGAACGAATTTATAAAACTGGTGACTTAGCTCGCTATTTTCCCGACGGCAATATTGAGTTTTTAGGCCGCACTGACGAACAGGTAAAAATTCGCGGTTATCGAATAGAATTGGGAGAAATTGAAGCGCTGCTGGTGCAGCATCCAGCAGTCAAAGAAACAGCGGCGGTTGCTGTGGATGATTTGTCGGGCAACAAACGCCTAGTTGCTTATGTCGTCCCCAATCACAATCAGACGATTAATCCTGTGGAAATGCGTAATTTCCTCAAACAACAACTGCCCAATTACATGATTCCCAGTGCTTTTGTGGCGATGGATTTTCTGCCCCTAACTCCCAATGGCAAAATCGACCGCCTGCGCCTACCTGCACCGGGAACTCTAACTAGCAATTCAATAGATAAAAGCTGCATTGCACCTCGCACACCAACCGAGTCAACCCTCGCCCAAATTTGGGCCCAAATCCTCAACGCAGAGTGCGTTGGCATTGGCGATAACTTCTTCGATTTGGGTGGAGATTCCCTGCTAGCAATCCGCCTCATCAATGAGATTAACCAGCAATTTGAGCGCGAGTTGCCGCTATCTGCTCTTTTTTTAAATCCCACAATTGAAGGTTTAGCCGATTCGCTATCTTTAGAAACAAAATCTCTGGAATGGTCGCCTTTAGTTGCAATTAAGCCTCGCGGTAAAAATCCCCCGTTCTTCTGCGTCCATCCCATCTTTGGCGTGATATTTCCTTATGTCGAGTTAGCATTTCAGCTAGGAGAAAATCAACCGTTTTACGGGCTGCAACCAAAGGGTATTGACGGCGAAAGTTCTCCGTTAACTAGCATTGAAGACATGGCGGCTGACTACATCGCAGCCTTGCGTACCGTTCAACCAAAAGGGCCTTATTTTTTAGGAGGCTGGTCTTTTGGAGGTTTGGTTGCTTTTGAGATGGCTCAACAGTTGCTCGCAGCGGGGGATGAAGTGGCTTTGCTTGCTGTGCTGGATACTTTAGCGCCGGTTTCTGCTAACAAACCTTCTTTTTGGGACGGTTGCAAGTTTATTCTGACTACTGTTTCGCGCTCTATCTGGCCTTTTATAGTAGATTATTTTCGCTTGGTGGCTGCTGCGGAAAATGTTCAAAGTCGCGGTATTTTTGCCAAATTTCCGAAATTAAATAAGATGCTTAATTTTGTAGCTAATTTTTGGCATCGCTGGAATTGGAAACAGGCTGTTATGGTTAGCATCCTATCTCAGGAGTCAAAAGAAAGAAGCTGGCGCGAGCTGGCAATCCCCTCGATGTTTACTGTATTTCAGGCTAATAGTCAAGCAACTCTCAGCTATGTACCGAAAATTTATCCGCAGCGAATTACTCTGTTTAGATCGAGGGAAAAGCTAAGCATGAATCATCAAGATCCGACTCTTGGCTGGAGCGAATTAACGACGGAAAAAGTAGAGGTGATTAGAGTTCCTGGGAATCATCTTACTATGTTGAGAAAGCCTAACGTTGAGGTACTGGCTCAAAAGCTGAAGCATTGCTTTGAGGAGGAATTAAGTGATTGAGGAGCCCGCGTGCTTATGCGTCGAATAAAATAATCTTTATCGCGTTTGTAGTGAGGACTAAAGTCCTCAGAGTTTGAAGAGGACAAAAGGGACACTCCAAGAGCCCAAGGAGTGTCAACTTAAGCCGACGATTTGCCAGTCCGCCAGTCCGCCAGGGAATGAATTCCCTGGCTAATAGCTAAAGTCCTCTGAAGAGGACTAATGAGTTTAAAAATCGGCGTTGCTGAATACAGGTATGAATGGAAGATTTCGGAATTGCTATAAGCCAAGTATGGTGAGTTTTGTAACATCAAGCGAAAAGTTGATTCATACGCCAGAATCACCAACGCCTAAAAATCTTCTTCTCAGTCCTCTTCAGAGCGTTCCACCGGCGTCGCACGCCGGTTATGAATAAAAGAAACAGTAAAGCTAGCCCAAAAGTGGCCAGCGATCG
>NZ_JAUBTI010000096.1:0-25207 GCF_036702415.1 Microcoleus sp. D3_18a_C4
AGCGTCCCCGCTCGCGTATGCTACAAATCGCGAGCGGGGACGCTCGCACTATAAATGCAAAACGGAGATGCTCCCGATTAAAGAAACCGGGTTTTTTACAGAGATTAAGGTTGAGAACCAAAGATTAGGGTAAAAAACCCGGTTTCTCGCCACCCGTTTATCCATTAAAGAGCTACTTTTGAACGTTAAAAATTAAAAATCAAAAATGAAGAATATTTCCTCATTTTTGATTTTTAACTTTTTATTTAGACGACAGCGGCGATCGGGCGGCTGGCGGAAGGACGGCGATCGATCACTTGATCGACTAATCCGTAGTCCTTTGCTTCTTCAGCGGACATGAAGAAATCCCGTTCGGTATCTTCTTCAATGCGAGAAAGCGGCTGACCGGTATGGTTGGCAAGATGTTCGTTCAGGCGGCGTTTGTGGTACAAAATTTCTTTTGCCTGAATTTCAATATCGGTTGCTTGGCCTTGAGCTCCGCCTAGAGGTTGGTGGATCATAATCCGGGAGTGAGGCAAACTCATCCGCTTGCCTTTAGCGCCGGCACTCAACAGAAAAGCGCCCATGCTGGCTGCCAAACCGAGACAAATAGTGCAAATGTCGGGGCGGATGTGGTTCATCGTGTCAAAAATGCCCATACCTGCTGTTACCGAACCCCCTGGGGAGTTGATATAGAGGTAAATATCTTTCTCCGGGTCTTCGGCGTCTAAAAATAGCAATTGGGCAACGATCAGGTTAGCCAAGTCTGAGTCAACCTGTTGGCCCAAGAAGACGATGCGATCGCGCAGGAGTCGCGAGTAAATGTCAAAGGCGCGTTCGCCGCGACCGGATTGTTCTATAACTGTTGGGATCATTGACGCCTGCCTGCCTATTACGTATCTTTTTTTAATTTTAGCGATTAGGGCTCAGTTATAGTTAGCGATCGGTGGCGTGCGATCGAGAAATCGGCAAAATCCTTGAACTGGGCGGGGTTGGGGCGGTAATTTGTGGAAGTTGTGGCGGGGGTGCGATCGGATTTCCGATCCTGCAGGCGATCGATGTTGAGGAAACGGACATCAATCAACTTTGTTATGTGGCGATCGTATCATTGAGAGAACTGAAATCGCTCGATCGCGGCTGACACTAGGAAAATGGGCGTTGCTGATTTAGAGTAGGAAAGGCTAAATATGCCAGTCATAGAAACCACTATCCACAAAGCTTCTGGATTTTAAACTTATTTTTTTCAGACCCTGATTAAGCAACGCCTAAATGATGGTACACCCGATGGGTTGACTGAAATGGGTGAAACACACTCATCAGCCGCAGGAATATTTCCTGGCCGTCCTTCTTTTGGAAAAAGCTCGACAACCCCTCAATTGAAACTTGAAAGAGGTGGCGTTGTGAGTATTCTTCTCGGTAAAAGCCCTGATGAAGTTGCCTTTTTCAACCGAAACATAATTAAGATTGAGAGGCTAAAGTAATGCTGACTGATACGATTGAGAAATATCTGCAATTATTCAAAGAGGCTTCAAATGCCGAAGAATCATTTAGATTTTTGCAGGAAATGAAAAAAGAATTTGCGGCATCGCCCCCTTCAATCAGTGAAGTGATTCAAGAGTTTGAAAAATATGTTTCAAATCCTGATTATCCTGGTGCTTCATTTGCAATGAGCGCAGCCTGGAGTAACCTATCAAAGGATTACACTCCTATACTTTGTCAACTCCTCAATAATGAGAGCCATTATGGTCTCCACGAACTAGCTATTGAAATTTTGGAGGTATTGCGGGATGAAAGAGCAGTCCCTGCATTATCTAAAGCATTGACCTACCGCTGGTCATATGATATATGGTTCATTGTGCCAAGAAAGTCTCTTTGGGCATTAGCAGAACTCGAAACTCCTGAAGCAATAATGATTATCAAAGAGGCAACTCAATCTTCTGAAGAACTAATTCGTGACGATGCAAATATGATATTAGAGTATTTTAGAGAATCTGGCGTTGCTGATTTAGGGTAGGAAAGGCTAAATATGCCAGTCATAGAAACCAGTATCCACAAAGCTTCTGGATTTTAAACTTATTTTTTTCAGACCCTGATTAAGCAACGCCGGAAAATGGTCGAAAAATTCATTGATCGACCGAATCACCAGCTTCGAGATAATCAAGTAGAGTCTCGATCGGGACGCGAGTAGCAATAAAGACAGGAGTTCCACCTAAAATATCGCGATCGCTATGAAAGATAGTAGCTGCGTATTGCAAAGAAAAGGTTGTGACATCAAGACAATCTTCTTCAGTCCAGGTATCACTTTGCTCGAAGGGTTTGTTAGTTTCCATCGCTAAATCTCCACTGGATTTTTATAGATTATATCTTTGCTAGGATTACTGGTAGCGGGATTTCTTTGATTTAATCACCTCAATTACATTGTCGTGTCTTTGCCCTTCAATAATATCCTTGAGATGAATCTGTCCGTTGACGTACTGAACGTGGATGCGCCAGCCTGAGACTTTATCAATATCAGCACGATAAACTGCCTGCTTCACACCCTTAACTTTATGCAGTCTCGTTTTGGGAAATTGTCTCGTCCTGTGACATTCCTGGTCTTCAAGTTCTGCTAAAGCTTCCAGAAAACTAATCTTTAGCTCGTCATCTGGCAAAATTTTCATAGCTTCGTAAATAATGCCATATTCATCACAGAGAATAAGGTTTTGCGCCATAACTTAAGCTGATTATATCTAGGCAGTTTCTCGATCGCGCTGAAGTAGGTCTTGATACAAAGACTCTGCTACACCCTTATACGCTCGATCGAGTTCGTCGTGTTGAATTGCTCGAAAAAGAGTAAAAATAGCTTGCCCAAAAATTGGGTCTTCGTCAACCGCCAAAACCACTCTTAGTTTTTGAGAAATTCGTAGCGTATAAAGCGAAGACTCGTAACCATTCAGGTCTGACGATAGCGGGAGACGACGCAGCTTGCGATACACCTTTGATTTTTGAGTAGGAAAAAGGCTGGCACAATAATTAATTTTTTGAATTACTGCGGCTTTCTCATCTTCATTTAGCAGCGCAATATCTTTCTCAAATTCCCTTGTTGACTCAATTAGAATATCCACGTCAAAAACCGTATAAAAATATATAAAAATTATACTACAAACAGCTTTTGATTGTCAAGCCCCTTGCTCACAACTTACCAGCAAACGCGCTTGTTTAACAACCCACAATTCAAATTTTAATCGCCCAACCACGGCGATACATTCCATACAAAATCAACCACCAAAATAATACCGCAGTCACGGCAAATGCTAGGGAACCATTCAGCGGCCCCGCCCACGGCACAAACCAGTTCTCGTAAATCCAAGTGTAGGTAGTTGGAGCATTTTCACCAGTACCGATATGAGTTTTTAACAGAATTCTGGCAACTATACCGGAAGCAACAAACAGGAAAATTGCATTCACTCCCATGATTTCAAAGGGCCTCCCCCATTTCCACTCCCGCACTTCAATTGTTTGGTAGCAAAATGCTAGCAATAACAACGCCCAACCAGCAGTAAAAACTACATAGGAACTCGTCCAAAGTTGTTTGTTGATCGGAAAGGAAAATCCCCACAAGTGGCCGATTACCACGCAACGGAATCCCCAGATTGCTAAGTTGATACTGGTGCGGGTTTTGATTGGCTGTACTCGCAGCCATTCTCCGGTAAAGTAGCCGATTAGGACTGTAACGCTTGCTGGTAAGGTGCTCAACAATCCTTCTGGATCGAAGGGGCCGCCTTTGTACAGGTGTTGGCTACCGAGAATTAGCCGATCGACATATCCTCCTAAATTTCCTTCTGGCGTGAGTTCGCCGGCAGTGTACCCCCCTACAGCAAATACGGTTAGTGCGCCCCAATAGCCCAAAAGCACGGCAACAGCGAGCAGTTTTTGATTGCGGGGAGAGAGGTTGAGAATGGCGATCGCACTGAGGAAATAAGCTAAGCCGATGCGCTGCAATACTCCCATGATGCGGATTTTACCGAAGTTTTCCACTGGGGCGCTGTTGAGAAGTACGTCAAGGGCGATCGAAGATGTATTTAGCAGCAATCCTAATAGAAATAGAATCGCGGCGCGGCGCGCAATTCGCCAGTAAATATTTGAATAAGGAAGAAGCAAGAAGGAAGAAGGAAGAGGGTTTTTGGCGGATTCTGATTTTTCCTTTGTTTGTGTAAATTTTGAGGTTTCTATTCCTGTTTTAGGAGAATTTTGAATATATTTAGATAGCGAGAAAGACATCGCGCAGCCAACGATGAACAAGAAAAACGGAAATACTAAGTCTGTCGGGGTGCAGCCGTGCCATTCTGCGTGCTCTAGCGGCGGATACACCTGTTTCCAACTGCCGGGGTTGTTGACTAGAATCATCGAGGCGATCGCAATTCCGCGAAAAACATCAAGGGATTTGAAGCGCATGGGGAAGAAGGGAGGAGGAAGAAGGAAGAGTGAAGAAATAAAAACTACTAATTACAATTGCCAAGTACCCATTACCCATTAGCTAAATTTCAATACCTTCCAGAGTCATAATGACTGCATTTTTCATCAACATATCGCAGCGTTCTGCATAAAAAGATGCTGCCTTATCATACTTGTTGATTTGCAAAACGCGCAGAAACATTTGCCTTGCTTGCGCGAATTGCTGCTGGTAGTGAAAAAAAATTCCCTGTTCAAAATAAGTTTGAGTTTGTGCTTTTAGTTCGATCATTGTCGCCGAGTCGCCATCGTAAATTTCAAATACAGCAACAGGTGTTTGTTTTCCTTTTACTTGAACGCGATCGAGAAATCGGCACTTGTAATGTTGAGGATCGTCTATTCGGCAAAGGGTTTGGACGCTAGCTACAATAGCAACTCCATAAAGCTTTGTCAATCCTTCGACGCGGGAAGCTAAATTAACGGCATCAGAAATTACCGTACTTTCCATTCGTTCCGCTTCGCCAATCGTACCTAACATTAAAGTACCCGTATGCAAGCCAATCCCTATCGAAATAGGTTGATAGCCACTGTTTTGCCTGTGTCTGTTATAAATTTTTACTTGCTGCTGCATCTCAATTGCTGCTTGCACAGCATCTTCAGCCCTGTTAGGAAACAAAGCCATAATCCCGTCACCAATGTATTTATCTATAAAACCGTTGTACTGGCGGATAACAGGGCCAACTCGGCTTAAGTAAGAGTTAAGAAATTCAAAGTTTTCTCGGGGAGACATACTTTCGGACAGACTTGTAAATGAGCGAATGTCGGCAAACATAATCGTCATTTCTGCTTGTACAGAGTCTCCTAGTCTCGCATCAACGATGCTTTCTCGTTTTAGAAATTTCAAAAATTCACGGGGTACAAAACGGGCTGATGCGGCGGCTATTTTTTCGAGTTCGCTTTTGCTGGATTCGATTTGATTGAGCGATCTAAATGCTCTCAGTGCGGTGACAACTGTGGTAAATAATTTTTTGTTAGTAAGTTCTGTTTTGGTTTTGTAATCATTGATATCGTAGCTGACAATTACTACATCTTCTGGTACTTGTCCGGGCTGTCCAGTTCGTAAAATAATTCGCACAATTTGATTATTTAAAATATCGCGGATGTATTTAACTACTTCCAAGCCTGCTTCTTCGGTTTCCATAACTACATCGAGTAAAATCAATGCTATGTCGTAGTTATTTTGGATTATTTCTTTAGCTTCTTTTCCTGAGTAAGCGCTAATAAATGTTATAGTTTTACCTTCAAATTGAAAATCGCTTAATGCTAATTTAGTAATATTATGAATTTCTATTTCATCATCGACAATTAATATTTTCCAACTTTCTTCTAGCGGTTGTTGTTGCGCCTCGTCTTCCTCGGCAAATATTAATTCATCGTCACCCGCCGCGATTAATTCGTCATCGCCTGCAGCCAACAGGTTTTTACTAGCTTCTGACATATATCGTTCTCCTATATAAAACTTATATCCATGTTGGCGGTCTAATAACTAATTGCTCATTTTAGCGGGAAATTCAATCATAAACCTTGTCCCTTTATTTAGTTGACTGGTGCAGCTAATTGTGCCTTTTAGTTTTTGAGTAACAAGGTTATAAATAATGTGCAGTCCCAATCCCGTGCCTCCCTGACCTCTTTTGGTGGTAAAAAACGGTTCAAAAATTTTACTGAGATTTTCTGGGTCAATTCCTTTGCCGTTATCGGCATATTCAAATATTAGCCGATCGCCCTCTAGTTTGAAATCAAAAGCCAGAACGCCTTCGTCTTCTCCATCGTAGGCGTGAATTAGGGAATTCAACACCAAATTTGTCACAATTTGACACACTACGCCGGGGTAACTGTCCACTACAATATTTTCATCACACTTAATCTGTATTTTGTGCTTAGTTCTTTTTAGTTTGGCTGTTAAGGATGTCAAAATTTCCTCTAGATAGTTTTTAACATTAAACGTGCGTTTTAACTCGCTAGACTGATCCACAGCTACTTCTTTAAAACTGTGAATCAAGTCGGCCGCCCGCGTGAGGTTAGATAAGATCATATTACTGCTTTGCACGGCGGTATCCAGAAACTTTTCTAAATCGGAACGTTTTATTTGGCCGTTACTGTAAACCTCAAAAAACTTTGTGGCTTTTTCAGCAAGCAGGGAGGCGGCGGTGATGCCTATGCCGATGGGAGTATTGATTTCGTGGGCAACACCTGCAACCAACCCTCCGAGGGCAGCCATTTTTTCCGATTCTACCAGTTTATTTTGAGCCGATTTTAAGTCTGCTAAAGTTTGGGAGAGCTCGGAGGTACGCTGCTGTACTAAATTTTCGAGATTCTGATTGAATTGGTGCAAGTTGGCGTAAAGTTGGGCATTTTCGATGGAGATAGAAATTTGAGAAGACAGCAGTTTTAATATTTCTAACCTGTCTTGGGTAAAAGCGCCTGTAGTCAGATTGTTTTCTAAATATAGAATCCCAGTGAGTTGACCTTGATTAATTAACGGAGTGCAAAGAATAGATTTAGGTTGAACCGCCATTATATAGGGTGTGCGAGTAAATTGTCCTTCGCGGCTGGCATCGTTTAAAACTATACTTTCCTGGGTGCGGGCGACGTAATTCACAACTGCAACTGCTAGCAAAGTTACTTCTCGATCGTCGGCTACAAAATCTATCGGAATTGATTGCATGACAGCCACGCGATCGACATCTACAGATCCTGATGCTTCAATCACCCATTGGCCCTCTTTTTCTAGTATTAAAAACCCTCGTTGCCCCCCGGCATTTTCAATAACGATTTTCATCATTTTGGCCAGCAGTTTGTCTAGAACTATTTCGCCCGCTAAGGTTTGCGATGCTTTCACTGCGGTAGTCAAGTCTAGCACGCCTGCAGCGTCGTTCGTAGTGGAAGCGCTGCTGGTAGATTTGTGAGTTTCAATATTAGTTGAAATCGAGCCGGAAGTTAGCAAGTGCGAGTATTTCGATTCTAAATGCGCTGCTTTGGCTGCTGCTCCCCAGCGCTGATAGCAATAACGCGCTTCTGTCAAGTAAGTTTTAGAATTTTTTTCTCTTCCTATGGATAGATAAAATGCTCCTGCCAATTCTGCTGCTAGTGCTTGTACTTGTATGTATCCGTTTTCTTGGGCTCCGTCAATTGCGCGATCGTAATATTCCATTGCTCTCACAACATTGCCCAAAACACGCGCTTTTTCTGCCGTAAGTAAGTCGCATTTATGCTGAAGATTCATGGGCGCAGAAAGCGCTTTTTGTTGCAGTTTTTTTCGGTTACTGACAGCGTAAAAAATATGCTCTTCTTGTTCCTCCTCTGTTGCAGATGGATAGGCTGCTAGGCGGGCTAGAGAATCGTAAAACTGGTATTCAGAAACATTAATAAAGCCTGCAACTCCGTCTAAATATACTTCGGCTTGCGCTGCATTTTCTAGCGCTGTAGCGGTATCTCCAAATAAATAGGCTAGTATTAATTTTTGCAAATAAAAGTGCTGTAGTCCCACCCGATCGTTAGCTTTCAACAGCAGCGACAACAATTTTTCTTCGCTGTATGCTTCACCTAATACAAGGTGTGGAATTTCCAATTTTCCCATCAATTGCAAAATAGTTTGCCGATATATGTGATTCCAAGTCAATACAGTTTCTTGCTTGAGTTGAAACAGCAAATGGTTGTAACTTACCATTCTTCGTTCCAGTTGTGGCAATTCTTGACCGATGAAATACAAAGACTGACAAATATTTACGGCTGAATATCCGACAGATTCTAAATCCCCATTTTCTAGCGCGCTTTGATAGGCCTCCTCTAATAGCGGCAAAGAGTCTTTAACGTGATGCTTGCCGTTCATCAAAATGAATGCTACTAAATTAAGCGTTTTGCTTTTGAATTCTAACGCATTTAATCTATCGCTCAAATTTAAAGCTAATTGACCAAAGCGCTCGCCCGATTCAATATCTCTAACTATTCCTTTTAAAATTGCTCCGTAATTAGCATAACCGAAGGCAGAAAAAGTAGAGTTCCCGTAATTAATAGATAAATTAACTTGCTCGCACACAATCAGCGGCAGCAGCACAGGTTCAACTATAAATGTAGCTGAAAACATACTGGAAAGCACGCGCATAGTTGCTAATTTGTGCGGATTTGTCATCAGCGGCAAGTTAATTAAATCTTCTATTTTTATTTCGGTTAAATAAGCGGCAGTTTTAGCCAGTGCTTGCTGAATGTGGAGGGGAATCGGCGATTCTGGAAAGTTAATTCCTAACATTTTTAGTGCTTCCCGACCAATTTTTACCGATTCTTGGAGTTTTGTTTGCATCGCACAAGCTATGATTCTGATTTCAAACACTTTGATTTTGTCTAGTTCATTTTTTGCGTGTTGCAGGACAATTCTCGCCCATTTTTCCATTGCTTCAAAGTCGGTATTGAGGTAAGCAGCTTCTGCTGCTGACTCGTAGAGTGCCAGAGTCAAGTCGTAGTCAGTTTGCCAACTTTCGGGGGGAAGCAGTTCAATACCTGCGGTTAAATATTTGAGGGCAAGTTCGTAAGCTGCACTTGCTTTTGCTTTGCGGCCTGCAATTAAATTTAATTGGGATAAGTGAAATTGTTCTAATTGGCTGCGGATGATTTCTTTCGCTAAATTTAGTTGGTTTACGGTATCAAAAATATGCTCTTCTAATTGCTCTGGCGGTGAATTATGCAGTAAAAAATTGCCTATTTTGAGATGGATTTTTTGTTTTTGATAATCGGATATTAAAGCATAAGCTGCTTGCTGCACTCGCTCATGCAAAAATTTGTAAGTTGCGCTCGAAACATCAGCCACTGGTAGGGAAAATTCATCGGTAAAGTCTCTAGATATTGTGTCTGTTACTTCGGTGCGTGCTGCTAGTGCGATCGGAATTTTGTAGGCGTTATTCACGAGCAAAATCAGACCGGACTGAAGTGCCTCTCCGAGGTCTGTTTCTGCGGACGCCAGAGGTTTTTCGGCGAGTGTCGAGATAGTTTCTAAATCAAATTTGTTCCCGATACAAGCGGCTAATTTAAGCAGTTCCTGAGTCTTCTTTGAAAGTTTCTGAATGTTATCTATCATTAATTCTACAACATTGTCAGTTATTCCCATTTCTTGTATTTGTTCGATATCCCACTGCCACTCGCCTGTAAGATGGCATTTTTTCACAATTTGCTCTGAGATTGGTTGCGCTAAGCCCGACAGGTTAGGTTCAGCTAGCTCGACCAAATTATTCGATGGTGAAAGTTTAAAATTAATTAAACCTTTTGAGTAAATAAATTTTATTAATTGAGTTAAAAAGAAGGGATTTCCCGCAGTTTTTCGCCAAAGCAATTCTGCTAAACTTAGGGATTTTTCTGGGGCGCAGTTCAAAGTATCGGCAACAAATTGGTTGACGCTGTTGATATCTAAAGGCGAAAGGGCGATCGCCCTCACAGTACCGCCTGCTTTTTTAATTGCTTCAGCGGTCAGCATTAGGGGATGATTTGCATCTACTTCCTGCTCTCTATAAGCTCCAATTATTAATAAATATTGAGTCCCCAGGTCAGTTGCTAGCAGTTCTATTAACTTGAGAGATGCTGAATCGACCCACTGCAAGTCGTCCAGGAAAATTACTAGGGGGTGTTCTTTTTGAGCAAAGACGCGGATGAAGTTTTGAAATACTAAATTAAAGCGATTTTGAGATTCATTTGCTCCTAAATCTGGGACGGGGGGCTGCGGCCCGACAATCAGTTCTACTTCAGGAATAGCTTCAATAATTACTTGGCAGTTGCCGCCGAGTGCTTTTAAAATTTTTTCTTTCCAAATATGGATTTTTGCGGCATTTTCTGTGAAAATTTGTCGCAACAAATCTTGAAAAGCTTGGAGCAAAAAAGCGTAGGGAATATCGCGCTTAAATTGCTCAAATTTGCTGTCAATAAAATACCCGTTTTCCCGCCGATTCGGCTTGTAAACTTCATATACTAACGACGATTTGCCCACACCTGCTGAACCAGAAATCAGCACGATTTCTGTATTGCCCCGCCTCATCCGCTGGAAGATACTAAGAAGCATATTAACTTCTGCTTCTCGCCCGTAAAATTTTTGGGAAATTTGCAGGTGACTTGACCGATCTTGCTCGCCGAGGGTTATGTGGGAAATTTCGCCTGTAGTTTGCAGTTGAACGAGACAATTTTCCAAGTCGTACAAAAGTCCGAAAGCACTTTGATACCTGTCTTCGGCTGTTTTTGCTAAGAGTTTTATGACGATATCGGAAACGACTTGAGGAATCTCCTTGGTTCCTACTTGATTGATTCTGCCTTCGATGCTTCTGCTTTGTACTTTTTGCTTTCTGTTTTCCCAAGGAGAAACTGGCGTTTTGGCAATATGGCAGTGGACTAATTCCATAGGATCGATCGCCTGAAAAGGCAATTCGCCACAAAGCATCTCATAAAAGGTGACGCCTAAAGAATAAAAATCGGTGCGGTAGTCGATCGCCCGATTCATGCGCCCCGTTTGTTCAGGAGACATATAGGCGAGAGTGCCTTCGAGTAAATGGGGATGGCTGGGGGCGGGGTTTTCGCCCGGTAGCAGGGAGGCGATCGCAAAATCAGCAATCTTGACATCTCCTGTCTCGATATTGACAATAATATTGCTGGGTTTAATATCCTTATGGATGATGTGGTGTTCGTGGAGTTGCCCAATAGTTTCTGCTAGTTTGATGCCAATATGCAGAAATTGTTGTAACTCTAGCTGGTTGTTGCTGAGAAAGTCTTTTAGGGAAATACCACCAAAATCTTCTAAAACTAAAACAGGAAAGTGATTGTATGTTTCTATTTTGTAAAGCTTGACTATTCCGGGTAAATTCAAATTTTTAAGAATTTCGGATTCGTGCAGCAGTTGGGATATTTGCGCTGGGTTAGGGTATGGCGGCGTGAGAGTTTTGAGGATAACGGGTTTTTGTTCCTCAAGCTGCATCCCTCGATAAATAACTGTGTGAGGGTTTGTATAAAGTTCTCCGTCAATGCGGTATCCCGGAATAGAAATCATGATAGTTAGGGGTAATTTCAAAGATGCGGCTATACAATTTTAGATTTTAGATTTTAGATTTTAGATTGGGAATGATTGATGATATAAGGGTTTGGAGCGCGGGCTGAGAGTTGCATTCTTTTTGACCACAAGTATTATTAAGTAAGTGAAAATACACATTGCCGGTCGAGTGCGGTTTTTACGGCAGTAAACTGGCTACTATGATATAGCTTAGCTAAATCCATCCCTAAAGAGGGGAGCATCTCAGTTTTGCATTTACAGTGCGAGCGTCCCCGCTCGCGTATTGTACGATACGCGAGCGGGGACGCTCGCACTACAATAAAAAAAATGCTTTTTAAAAAACTGAGATGCTCCCCTAAAGAGTCCTCCTAGATACTTTTTTGTCGCTTATTTAGTTATCTATATTATTTTAGTATTCAAAAAATCAGAAGTGGCACTTTGCTATCCCGGCAGTGCCAAAATAAACGGGTGCGTGCAAATCTACAGCTAAAATCTAAAAAAATCATGCAGAATATAACTGCCTCAAATCCAGCTAATGCGACCGATCGCGCTTTTGGCACCGCAGACATTCAATTGCTGGTAGTGGATATAGACGGCACGATCGCAGGTATGTCAAACGACATCCGAGAACCAGTCAAGCAGGCAATTTTGGCGGCCTCGTCGCGGGGAGTGAAAGTGGCCGTCGCTACGGGCAGGATGTACCGATCAGCTTTGCGTTTTCACCGCGACATCGGCTCAACATTGCCACTGATTTGCTACCAGGGCGCATGGATTCAAGATCACGCTACTCAAAAACGGCTGCGGCACTTGCCGCTGTCGAAACAAACTGCTCTGCAACTGTTAGATTATTTTGAAGAACCGCATTTGCGACCGCTGCTTTCGATCCATTTCTACATTGACGACCAACTTTACGTGCCGGAAATTACCGCAGCTACCCGAATTTATGCCGAACGATCGGGCATTGAACCAATGGTGATTAAAGATTTGCGGCGAGATATTCCGGGGGAACCGACGAAAGTTTTGGCATTGTGCGAGAATCCGGGGGTACTCGACGGCTTGCTCAGCAGTATGCGGGAGCGCTACACGCCTGCAGAGCTTTATTTGACTCGATCCGTTGCTACTTTTTTTGAAGCTACGCATCCTTTGGCGAATAAGGGAGATGCGGTGCAGTATTTAGCGGAGGAACTTTTGGGTTTGCAGGCGGCGAATGTGATGGCGATCGGCGACAATTTTAATGATGTGGAAATGATTGCCTACGCGGGCGTTGGCGTGGCAATGGGCAATGCTCCTGATGGGGTGAAGGCTGCTGCTGATTGGGTGGCGCCGGATGTGGAGGAAGATGGGGTGGCGGCTGCGATCGAACAATTTGTTTTGGGCGGCTGATATTTGCAGCACAAATAATCTTCCCAAAATTATAGGGACACGGCTTTGCCCATTAGTGTCAACTTAATCTCAAACCAAGTCACAGAATGCTGTTTGACTATTCAGGCCAGATCCCCCCTAGCCCCCCTTAAGAAGGGGGGGACAGGAAGCTCTCAAAGTCAACCCCTACCCCCCTTCTTAAGGGGGATTTAGGGGGATCTAGACTTAGCTATGAACGAGATATCCCAAGGGTTTCAGCCTTAAGTTGACACTCCTTGGCATTGCCGTGTCCCTACTACTTTAAAAATGCCTTTCCACAGAAAAAGCACCGACGACTGGCCGTGTTTCGTCTCGGTGCTTCTTCTGGTTCGCTCCTCACACGTCCATCAATATAGCTGACTCAGTAAATTGTGTCAATACTTTTTACCAAAGTTTTTTTTTTAGTCTTTCCAAGCCTGGGTGCAGGTGCGGTGGATCGAGGTAGAACCTTTGGAAGGTAAGGGTTTTGGTCGATCGCCCTCTCCCTTGCCTTCACCAGAAAAATTTTACCTATAACAGCAAGAAAGCTCACACTGTACCTTTACCCAGCAGGTCAGTGTTGAGATGAATTGCGCGTGAGTTGACGACAGTCCTCGGACAATGCGATAGCTTTCGTTCGAGGACAGGTCGGAAACGAGCCAAATATTTGTGGTGAGTTGACATATTTTTAATTTATGTTACCATGAATATGTAAACACGGTAAGGTCGATGCCATGTACAGAGCAGTGAAAATCAGAATTTATCCTACCGACGAGCAGGAATCCTACTTGGCTCAATGTTTTGGCAATACTCGATGGTTGTGGAATTATATGCTCAATGCCACTACTACCGCGTATAAAGAAACTAGGAAAGGTCTTTCTAAAGCTGCGATGGACAAGTTGCTTCCTGGTTTGAAAAAGGAATATGAATGGTTGGGACAAGCTTATAGTCAGGTCTTACAACGAGTAACATTCAATCTTTCAAGCGCGTTTGTAAACTTTTTTGAGGGACGCGCTAAATTTCCGAGATTCAAATCTAAACATGGTAAGCAATCGATTCAATATCCCCAAAATGTGAAACTAATGCCACAGGATTCTGTAATCAAGTTTCCTGGTAACTTGGGGTTAATGAAAACCGTGTTTCACCAAGACCTTCCTGATGCTAAATTCACGACTGTAACAATATCGAGAAACGCAGATGGTAGGTACTATGCTTCTATTCTTTTTAACCAAGAAGATACGCCCGCCATCGCAATTAGAGAAGCTATCGGTGTTGATTTGGGGTTGAAAAACTTTGCTATAACTTCAGAGGGTTCAAAATACGACCTACCTAAGAAGCAATTGGCTAAGTTAGAAAGGAATAGAAAACGCAAACAAAAGAAATTAGCCCAAAAGACGGATAAAACCTCTAACAAGCGTCGCAAGGCTAAACTTTTAGTTTCTAAAGTCTCTAGCAAAGTAGCTAGAGTAAGACAAGACTTTTTACACAAGCTATCTCGCAAAATAGCCTACGAAAACCAAGTTATTTGTGTAGAAGATTTGGCAGTTAAGAATCTGGTTAAAAATCCCAACTTGGCAAAAGCAATATCAGACCAAGGATGGGGAATTTTTCTAACCATGCTCAAGTACAAAGCCGAGAGATTTGGTCACACCTACCAGGAAATAGGGCGGTTTTTCCCATCTTCTCAACTTTGTAGCGAGACTCTACTACCCATCCCAATACTGCAAAAAGGATATGATTCATTGGGTGTAAGACTTGTAGATTGTCCTCACTGTCTGCATCGCCATGATAGAGACATCAACGCTGCAATAAATATTAAAAACGAAGGCTTGCGAGTTTTGGCGTTAGGAACTAGCGCTTCTGCCCTTGGAGGGGATGTCAGACCAAGGTCATCAGGACGTAAAAAATCCATGAAGGCTGAGGCAATCCCCGTTGAATTGGGAAGCCCACACCCTATCTGTACTCAGATGGGTGTTGGGTAGTTCACTTCACTTCCACCAGCCAGTCCAAAATCAGAGCGTTGACTTCACTCGGCCGCTCGTCGTGGGGACAGTGGCCTGTGTTGGGAATGGAAACAAATTTCACTGGTTTATCGTTGGCGGCCAATTGTTGATAAATCTGGCTGCCGGCGATGGGTGTCCAGGGGTCGTCTGCGCCCCAAAGTACCAATAACGGACGATCGACTTTGGGCAGCAATTCTGACGGTTGAGGGCCTGGAGGGGCTGTGAGAATCGATGCAAACACTTGTTGAGCTCCGGGCTCGCAGGAGGGGGCGTGGAGGAGTTCTACGAGTTCGTCAGTGATGGCTTCGCGGTTCCCGTAGACTTGACGCAGGGTGTTGCGGATGCGGTGTTTTTGGCGGATGTTGTTGAAGACGAAGGGGCCGATCAGGGGCGATCGAACTAATTTAGTAAAAGTCCCCATCACTACTCGCAGCGGGAAATTTAGTTCGTCGGGCCGGTGGTTGAGCCCGCCGGCACAGTTGATTAAGACACCGCCGGCTGATATTTCTGGATGGTTGGCGACTACCATCAAACTCAGCAAAGCGCCGATCGAATTCCCCACAAATACAGCCGGTTCTTGTACCATATCCGCCCAGAAATCAGTCAGCAATTCTTCCCACAATTCCAGAGTGTAATCTAGGGCTGGTTTGGCGGAAGCACCGAATCCCAGCAAGTCCAGAGCAAATACGCGATAGCCGCCGGCCGCTAGTGGGGGGATATTTTGCCGCCAATGTCCGATCGAAGCCCCAAATCCGTGAATCAAGATCAGAGGGCGGCCGGTTCCTTGGACGGTATATTGGATTTTGTGACCTTTCCAAGTCCAAATTAGCTTTTCAAAACTCGTTGCAGATACTAATTGTTGTGCAGTCACGGCTATTATGTAAAGTTTCGTTAACTACTTTCATCATAGCAGAAGTCAGTAGTCAGTAGTCAGTAGTCAGTAGTCAGTAGTCAGTAGTCAGTAGTCAGTAGTCAGTAGTCATGAATTATTGGTTATTGGTTATTGGTTATTGGTTATTGGTTATTTGTTATTGGTTATTTGTTGTAATCCCCGATGCCCAATGCCCAATGCCCCATGCCCCATGCCCAATGCCCAATGCCCAATTTTTACTTTTTTTGTAGCAACCAATAAGTCATCATATTCCCCTTACCTTTTACCGGAATTACGCCTCGCCTCTCAAACAAATACTTATCTTTCAAAAGCTCATAAGTAACATCAGTAACTTGAATTCTGCCGGCAAAACCCGTAGCTTCCATCCTCGCCGCTACATTCACCGTGTCTCCCCATAAATCATAGGTAAACTTGCTCACACCTATCACTCCCGCAACCACCGGCCCGGAATTGATGCCGACGCGAATTGCCAGTTTTTCCCCTGTCTCGGCGCACAACTTTGCTATTTTTGCCTGCATTCCCAGGGCCATTTGGGCGATCGCCTCGGCGTGATCCTGTGTCGGCGTAGGCAACCCCCCGACTACCATGTAAGCATCGCCAATAGTCTTAATTTTCTCCACACCGTACTTTTCAGCTAACTGGTCGAAGTGGGAAAAAATTACGTTCAAGCGCTTTACCAACTCGGTGGGAGACATTCTAGCAGACAACTCAGTAAAGCCAACAATATCAGCAAATAAAACACTTACTTGGGCAAAACTGTCGGCGATCGTGCTTTGCTCTGCCTTCAAGCGTTCTGCGATTGGTTTGGGTAAAATATTTAACAGCAACTTCTCGCTTTGTTCTTGTTGAACTTTGAGCGCTTCTTGCGCTAATTTGCGTTCTGTAATGTCAGAAACAGTACCCTCATAGTAGAGCAGCTCACCTTTTGAATCTCGAACAGCCCGAACATTTTCTGACACCCAAATCCGGCGCCCGTCTTTGCGACATACCATAGATTCAAACCCCGAAACGGCATTTTCAGTATCCATAGCAGCCACGAATTCGAGGCGGCGTTCCGGGTCAACGTACAGTTGCTGAGCAATATTTTTAATCTCGGACATCAGTTCTTCTGGCGAGTCGTAACCGTACAATTTTGCCAAAGCTGGATTAGCGCTGAGATAGCCTCCTGAAGGCGTGCTTTGAAAAATGCCTTCCATAGCATTTTGTACAATGCTGTGATATTTTTCTTGGGCAATACGCAGCAATTCTTCTGCTTGTTTGCGCTGAATCAAAGAACCTAATTGAGTGCCGACGGCATTAAAAACGTCTATAAATCGTGCGTCTTTCCCACCAGACGAAATTTTAAAGAAAACTAGCACTGCCAATACTTCATCGCCTACCAAAATCGGCACGCCAAAACCCGCTTTGAATCCGAGTTCTAGTGCTATCTGACTTCGTAAAAAATTCGGGTAGCCCTGGGAAATATCTTCTACCCATTCCGGTTGCTTGGATGCCCAAACTCGTCCCGGCAGCCCTATATTCATGCCAAATGTCAGTTGTTCGCTTTGCCTGCGGAACGCCTCCATCCCCGCGTTGCTGGCATACCAGCCCCGGGCAGATTGCAGCACAGTTCCTTCTGCATCGGGAATCCAAGCTTCTCCTACATCCCATCCGATTGTTTCGCCCACTTGGTGCAGAATTACTTCTAAAGCTGAGTGAAAGTCTACAGCTTCGCCGATCGCCCGCGTAGTTTCCAGCAAAAACCGGATTGATTCTTGGGCCCGCTGCCGTTCTGCGATTTCTTCCTGCAATCTAGAATTGCGATCGTGCAGTTCCCTAGCTTGCAGTTGCAGTTTGGATTGCAGCCAACGAAGGGAAAGCTGGTTTTGAACCCGGGCTAAGACTTCTTCTACTTGAAATGGTTTAGTAATATAATCCACTCCTCCTACTTGAAAAGCTTTAACTTTTTCCAGCACATCATCTAGCGCACTAATAAAAATTACCGGAATCTCTTTAGTTTTTTCGCTTAACTTTAACTGCTCACAAACTTCATAACCGTTCATTTGCGGCATATTAATATCTAGTAAAATTATATGGGGAGGAGATATTTTTGCCGCTTGCAGAGCCAAGTGTCCGTTAATAGCCTTCCTGACATGATACCCGTGAGATGTCAGCATAGTCGATAGAAGTCGCAAGTTATCCGGCATATCGTCAACGATCAGAATGTCTTTAGGAGTGGCTGGTAATGGATGGTCATTCATCATAATATAATTGAGTTAAGTCGATAATGATATCTATCCGAAAATTATCGACTAAATCTGTTAAAGCGTTAGCGAGATTTGCCTCAGTTTCGGGAATTTCCTCGATCAGTTCGAGGATGCGGTTGTCGTCAACACAAAGTGCTGCTCGGTGCAACTCGACCACCCAGTCTGTGGGCATTACACTCAAATCCTCGGTGGTCAAACTTTTAAGCAGCGTGGGTGCTGCCAAAGAAGTAGATAAGTTTTCTTTCTCATAAATATAACGCAGGTTGAGGTGATGCGCTATCTTTTCAAAGAGTACCTCTTCCCGAAACGGTTTACAGATCAAATCGTTACAACCAGCAGACAAAATTATTTGCCGCTGCTCGTCAAAAGCACTGGCAGTCAAGGCAATAATTATTGTTTCTTTACCTTCTAGAGTTTTCTTAATCTGTCTTGTCGCTTCGTAACCATCCATCACTGGCATCAACATATCCATTAAGATCAGGTGGGGCTTCCAAGTGGACTGCAAAGCAATTGCTTCTTGACCGTTAGTTGCTTCGCGGACTTCAAATCCCAGCGGTACGAGGAGCTTAAGCAGCAGTTGGCGATTTTCCGCTACATCTTCAACTATTAATATCCGATAAGTTTCTTGTCCGGCTTCTAAAGCAATAACTTGTTTAATCGGTGGTTTTTCTTGTTCATCACTTTCTGTTACTAAGTTAACGGAAATATTAAATCGGAAAGTTGTGCCTTGACCGAGTTGACTTTCAACATCAATATCTCCTCCCATAATCCGAACAAACTGTTGGCTGATCGGCAATCCGAGACCAGTCCCCTGCATGGAGTTCCGACCTGTTTCGGTTTGCACGAATGGCTTGAATAATGTGGAAATTTCCGAGGGAGAAATGCCGGGTCCGGTGTCGGCAATTTCAAAATACAATTGGAATTTGTTTTCTTCTGTGGCGTTTTTTTCAGCTTGGCTGCTGACGCGCAAAGTAACAGTTCCGTGTTGAGTAAATTTAATCGCGTTGCCGAGCAGGTTAATTAAAACTTGCCGCAATTTAGCTTCGTCTGTTTGAATGTACTGCGGCAAATCGTCGGTATTTTCCAAGATTAAGTGCAAACCTTTTGAGTTGGCTTTTAGTTGCAGCATTTCTTTGAGACTGTTGAGAAGGTTGTAGAGATTGAAGCGGCTGGGATTGATGGTAATTTGACCGGCTTCTATTTTGGACATTGACAAAACATCATTGATGAGTTCCAGCAAATGTTCGCCGCTGCGGTTGATAATTTTTATGTATTCTTTTTGTTCTTCCGTGATAGAAATGTTGCGGGCCATGACTTGGGAAAAACCGAGAATGGCGTTGAGAGGCGTGCGGAGTTCGTGGCTCATGGAAGCGAGAAATTGGCTTTTGGCGCGGTTGGCAACTTCGGCGTTTTCTTTGGATTTAATCAGTTCCATTGACTGCCTTTGAGTGCGAGCGAGCAATTCCGCTTGCTGTAATGCTACTCCTAGCTGAGTGCTTACATCAACTACAACGTTGATTTCAGCTTCGCTCCACTGGCGGGGAGCTGAATTTTGATAGGAGGCTAGTAATCCCCAGAGCGTTTTCCCCCAGAAAATTGGCACAATAATGTATGATTTAGCTTGAAATCTTTCTAACAAATTGATGTAACAACTATCGAATCCTTGCTTGTAAATGTCTGGGACACAAAGGTAAGTTTTACCTCGGCTGTAGGCTCCGCCTTGGGTTTCTTGCAAATAGGTATCGCGTACTTCTTGTGAGGGGCTATCTAATTCTTTAACGACGCAACGGTCGCTGTCTAAAGCGCCTTCAGTAAGGTGAGAATCGAGTTCTTGTGCTTGGATGAAAGAAACCCACTTCTGGTCACGGGATTCCGCTACAAATTCGCCACTCCAGTCTGGATTGAAACGGTAAATAGCGACTCGATCGCACTTCATGGTTTGGCGCAATTCTCGGGTTGTGGCGTGAAAAATTTCTCGGATATCTAAAGTTTGCCGCATTCTTTCAATGATGCGGGCGATCGCTCTTTGTCGTAAAGCACTTTCTTGCAGTTCGGTTTCTGCTTGCTTGCGTTCCGTAATATCTACAGCCATTAAAGCAATGCCGATTGCTGTACCGTTATCGTCAATTAGCTGAGTATTGTACCACTCGCAGATGATAATTCTGCCGTCTTTAGTCAGATTTTCGGTAGTGCCGCTGGATTTGGCATTCAAGTCGTGATTGAAAATCTCAGATAATTGCGGGTGGTAGCTTTCAGGTACGATCAAATCGGAGGCGACTCGACCAATCGCTTCTTGCTCGCTGTAGCCAAAAATAGCAACGGCTGCGGGATTCCAAGTGATAATTTCTAAATTGAGGTTTAACTCGATAACTGCGATCGGCGTTTGCTGCAATAAAAACGAGATTCTTTGCTGCGATGCTAGCAGTTTTTCTTCGGCTAATTTGCGGTCTGTGATGTCATTAGCAGTGCCGAGAATTTGTTTGGGTTTACCATCGCTTGTTCTGAGAAATACTGTATCCCAACTGTGCATCCACCGCCATTCACCGTTTTTGTGTTTCATGCGGTATTGACATTCAATGACATCACCGTCTTGGGCTTGCTCCACTTTTTTGACGCTTTCCAAAAACTCTGGCAAATCATCGGGGTTGAGCAATTTTGGCATCATTTCTGTACCCATATCTTGTATTTCTTGGGCGGTATATCCGAGCATAGTCGAAATTTGTCGGTTGGTATAAACATTCCGCTGTTCAATTACATCGTAAACGTACAATAGGTTGGGATTGGAATCGGCGATCGTTTGAATAAAGTGCTGGCTCTCTCTGAGTGCGGATTCTGTTTGTTTGCGAACGCTAATATCTCGCGCCACGATAATCACTGAATCTGGAGTCAGCGGAGACACTTTAGCATCGAGGCAAACGTCGCGCTCTCCGACTTTAAAGCTATATTCAACATTGAGGGTTTGCTTCGTTTTTAGAGCTTGTTGGATGGCATTTAATACTAAATCTGCTATAGGTTTGGGCAAGACTTCGTGTGCCGTTTTGTTAATCATTTCGCTTGCAGGCTTCACCAAATTCGTTGATGCTGTCGGAGCGATTTTGAGGCAGCGCCCTTCTGCATTTCTCACTAAAACTGTGTCAGTCATGGCGGCAAAAATAGCCCGCAATTCTGCTTCAGATTCTTGCAGAGCTTGCTCAGCGCAGATGCGGGTGCGAATTTCTGCTTGCAGCAGTTTATTTTGCCGATCGAGCTGCTGAATTCGGTTTTTTTCTCGATCGATCAGTTTAGCTTGAGCGATAGCGAGCCCTACTTGAGCTGCCACAGCTTCTAATAAGTCGATTTCCTCGGGAGTCCATTCCCGGTAACGATCGCACTGGTGCAAACAGATAGCGCCGTTTGCCATGCCTTGGTAGGAAGTGCGAATTGCCAGCATCGATTTTAACCCAACCTTCTGGCAAATAGGTTGAGCAGCTTGCAAAAGAGGGTCTGAATAAACATTGTTGGAGGCGATCGCCATATCTTGTATCATCATTTGTATGACGTGAGGATTGCCCCAAATTGGAACAGGTACGTTCCGAATAGATGGGCAATCGGGTTCGAGATACTCGGCCGCCATAGGAATATCGACTTGGGGGGTAGTAACGTAAGTATGAATCAAACAGCGATTGGCGCAGAATGCCTGACCGATTTGAGTAGCAGCTATTTGAAATATTTGTTCGGGCTGCAAGCTCGATCGAATTTCCTGAGTTATTTTTGCAATCAGCAATTCTCGCTGAACTTGCCGTTCTAAAGCAGCTTTAGCTCCAGCCATTTCTATTTCTGCGTGCTTGCGATCGCTGATATCAAAAAGTACGCCATACCAAACAATATCGCCATTATCGCGCATTTCTGGTCGAGAATTAGATTGCAGCCATTTGAGTTTCCCCGACGGTGTAACAATCCGCCATTCAAAGGCAAAAGGTTCTAAAGTTTGGGCGCTAGTAGCAATTTGTTTGACCAGATATTCTCGGTCATCTGGATGATTTTGATCGAAGCACAAGTCGGGATTTTTTAATATTTCCTCACTCTCTAATTCGTAAATCTCCCGACACGCATAACTAATATATTCAAACTTGAAACTTCCATCGGGCTTCTTGATAAATTGATAAATAACTCCCGGTATATTGACAGCCAATTTCTGCAACCGCGCTTTGCTTTCCCGGAGTGATTGTTCTGTCCGCTTGCGAAATTCTACCTCTTGTTGCAGTTGGGCATTCTGCTGTTTTAATTGTTTTGATAGCTGTTGTATAGTCAATTGACTTTCGATCCGCACTAAAACTTCTTCCACTTGAAAAGGCTTAGTAATGTAGTCAACACCGCCGACTTCAAAAGCTTTGACTTTGTGAAAAGTATCATCAAAAACGCTCAAGAAAATAACCGGTATCTCACTCGTTTCCTCATTAGCTTTCAGTCGGACACAGACTTCGTATCCGTTCATTTTGGGCATGGCAATATCTAGCAAAATTAAGTCTGGGACAACTGTAAAATTAGCATTAGCCGCCATTTCTCCCGAAATCGCCCGCTGAACTTTATACCCTTCTTTCGTCAATATCTTTGATATAAACCGCAGGTTGTGGGGTTGATCGTCAATAATTAAAATGTGAATATTTTCTTTGTCAAATATCATTTTTTGTCTGACCATTGTGGTTTTTTTAGTGCTAGTAGCCGATTGATGATTTAATAAATTTAGCGAGTCCTTCCGCTCGTAATTATTTATAAAACCTTTTCAACCTCAGCAAATCGAGGATTAATTTTAGATATTAGCCATCAACTAACGCACCTTCTATTTTTTAAACTTATTCGTGGCTTGTCTTAAGTTTTCCACTCAAATTAACCGTACTTAACCACATTTTATTTCCCCAACAAACCCCCTTATTTAATGTCCCAATTAAGTTGGCAGAAAAACAATCCTCGCTTAGGCACTGCCGACCCAAGCAACCGGGTTTCTTAATTGTGTTTAAGGGCTGCGACCAACTATTTTCGTACAACCAGGTTGATGCGTCCAGGACTATTTTTTGCTTGACTTTTGCATTAAAAGTCCCAGGAGGATAACGCCAGTTTCTTGACATTTTGCTGCCACCTTCAAAGGATTTTAGCCGAGATACACACCGGGACGTACCGCGAGGCGAAGAAACCGGTTGTTTTACTCTTGTCCCTGCAACAAAGTATGGCTGTGAAAAATCTCGGTTTTGACGCACCCGCCCCTCAGTCTTAAGATATTTATAGGTGACTCAGAGTATATAGCAATCAACCTCGCACCCAAAGGCTACGATATAAACTATTTTCTCGGTCTTTTCTATGCCAACAATTCCTTAAGTTTAGCAATATTTTCACTGCTAAAGTAAATTTTAATTTCGAGTTCTTGGTCAGATTCCCACAGCAGTAGCATATTATCTTCCCCCAAGGCGATTTCGGGATTGTTCAATTCAAGTGTTTGATATTTAACTTCGGGAATTCCTACGCGAATTACCAGTTCCGATTCCAACTGAGGATAGATGTACAATTGCTGTTGCAAGTTGTCAAGTTCTAATTTGTCAACAGTGTTGTTACGTCGGACGGGAGAATCGGGTATGTACCAATAGAGAGTTTCCTCCCGAATTTCAGGATTGACTATCACAAATGTTTCGTCAAAACGCTGGGGGTGCCAGTGAATTTCGCTCAGACCGCCGATTTGCGGAATCAGTCGCTCTACCCAGCTAATTTCTTTGCCGTTGAGGTTTCCCCACCACTGACTGATATTATCGAGATTGTCAGCATTTTCGGGGTCGGTGCTGCCGGACTGCCAGACTGTTTTTAGTTGTTGCATATACAGGTTCTCCAGCGAATTTAAATTTGAGATTGCAGGCGTTCAATTGGAGATTCATTCGTTATACAATAATTTTAATGGACTTACCAATTATTTACCACGAAGATTACGTTGCACCTCTGCCACCGGATCACCGCTTCCCGATGGCAAAGTTTCGGATGCTTTACCAGATGCTGCTCGCGGACGGGGTAGCAGATAAATCGCAATTTCACGCTCCCGAACTTCCGCCTCAAGAATGGATTGAATTAGTCCACGACCACTCCTATGTTCAAGCTTACTGCAACGGAACGCTCGATGACAAAGCGACTCGGCGAATTGGTCTGCCTTGGAGTCGGGCCCTTGCTAATCGCACTTGCACTGCGGTGGCGGGAACTGTACTAACTGCCAAGCTCGCTTTAGAGTATGGTTTGGCTTGCAATACTGCGGGCGGAACTCATCACGCCTTCCCTGCTTTTGGGTCGGGTTTTTGTATTTTTAATGATTTGGCGATCGCCTCTCGCGTTTTGCAAAAAATTGGTTTAGTTCGCAAAGTTTTAATTGTCGATTTAGATGTCCACCAAGGAGACGGAACCGCCGTAATTTTCCAAGATGACAGCAGCGTTTTTACTTTCTCAATGCACTGCGAAGTCAATTTTCCCGGCACTAAACAAAAGGGCGATGTAGATGTACCTTTGCCTGTGGGTATGGAGGACGACGAATATTTACAAACATTGGATAAATTCTTACCCGATTTGCTGTCAAATGTCAAGCCTGATTTAGTTTTGTACGATGCTGGAGTAGACCCTCATCACGGTGACAAACTGGGAAAATTAGCTTTAACTGATACGGGCTTATTTCGCCGGGAAATGCAAGTGTTGATGGCGTGTTTGGCTGGCGGCTATCCCGTTGCCTGCGTGATTGGCGGGGGCTATTCCGATGACATGAATGGGTTAGTTTACCGACATTCGCTCCTGCACCGAGCGGCAAGCCAAGCCTACAGGCAGTACCGACTTTGATGCAGAGCGGCGAGATTTAAAATTGACTTCAGTATTGTTTGGCGAGATGATTGCGTGTTTAAGGTATAAATTCCTACTAAAAACTGGCTAAAGTGGCATTACAAGAGACTGTTGGCGAATCAATAACGGGCTTCACCCCTCACCCCTAAAAATAGTGGGTCTACACTAAATGTCTAATTGACCATATAGCTATCAACTACCACTAGCGAACGAAAATGCTGCGTTCCAGAGGTGAGGGGTAACACCCCCTGCGAATTCGCCAACAGTCTCTTACAATAGATAATATATGGGTGCGATTCGTTTAGCCGAAACTGAGTAACGATACTTAGGGGATAGCTAGGATGACTATAAAGTCATAATAACT
>NZ_JAUBTI010000097.1:0-25129 GCF_036702415.1 Microcoleus sp. D3_18a_C4
CGGGCTTTCTTCTTGCACCGCTCGGAACGAGCCGGACTTCCCAAAAGCCCCCGCTTTTAAGCGTGGGGTTCCTTACTGTTCACTGCGTCAACAGTCAACCGTCAACAGTCAACATCATTCCGGTGTTACCGGAAATGATATAAAATCTCAACTCTCAAATCTCAAATCTCAAGTCTCAATTGTATAACTTAGTTAACACAAGAGGGCTGGTTTTATGGTTCAGACAAAAACTAAACTAACATTTGCAGAGTTTCTCGAAAAGTATCCAGACGGATCGGGCATCTACGAACTGGTAAATGGAGAGATTGTCAAAGTGGAAGCAACCAGAGCTCATAAAAATGTGGCACGATTTCTTGTTAAGTCTTTCGACAGAGAAAGCGAGCGTTTGGGACTTGACTATATCGTTGACAAAGATATAGTTTTCAGAACAATAACAGCTTCAGGACAAGAACAAGGCAGAAATCCTGATGTTGGCGTGGTTAAGGCATCAGTATGGAACAGTAATGTACGTGGCTACGGAGCCCTTACCGAACCTATCCAATTAGCAGTAGAAGTTGCCTCAACTAACTGGGAAGACGACTATGTGGATAAGCTAGATGAGTATCAAAGGCTCGGCATTTGTGAGTATTGGATTGTGGACTATTTAGCGATCGCTTCTAGGGCTTATCTAGGAAATCCCAAAAATCCCACCGTTTTCGTTTACTTTTTGGAAAATGGCAGTTATTTAGTTCAAAGTTTTACAGGTAATGAGCGCATTATGTCTAAAACTTTTCCCGAACTAGAAATCACAGTCGAGCAACTTGTACTCAGCAGCCAAATTCAAAACATTTAGAGAAACTAGCTGAGCTTACACCGATAAACTTTATCCTGGAAAGAGTGTTTTTATGTCTCCCTTGCATTACTCGTTACTATTTGCACCCTTCTCAAGAACAGGCAAGATGCCTGTTCCACAAAGAGTAGATTTTATTTTGGGGAATATGGGTTGGGCATCTAGCCGGGCCGTAAGTTACTCCCTACTGTTTGCCTTCCTGTTGCTATTTCCCACTTCCGCGATCGCCCAAATCATTCCCGATAATACCCTGGGCCCGGAAAGTTCCCGCACGGTTCCCGATACTATCAATAACATACCCTCAGATAGAATCACTGGCGGAGCAACACGCGGCGTTAATTTATTTCACAGCTTGCGGGAATTCAACATTGGTGAAGGGCGGGGAGCTTATTTTGAAAATCCTAGCGGAGTTTCTAATATTTTTACCCGCGTTACGGGCCCCAACTCCTCAAATATTTTAGGGACTCTAGGAGTTTTGGGAAACGGCAATTTATTCTTAATTAATCCGAAAGGAATTGTATTCGGGCCGAACGCTCGGTTAGATGTGCGCGGCTCTTTTCTGGCTGGAACTGCTGACAGCATTGTATTTAATAACGGCTTTGAATTTAGCAGCGCCAATCCCCAAGCAGCGCCGCTATTGACGGTTAATATTCCGGTGGGTTTGAGATTTCGAGAGAATCCCGGCGCAATTGTCAACACTTCCAGTGTCACCCAAGTTATTCAAGACACAACAATTCCCGTCGGGTTGGCAGTTCCTCCCGGTCAAACCTTAGCACTGGTAGGAGGAGATTTAATCTTTAATAATGGTTTTGCCAGCGCTTTTAGTGGCAATATTCAATTAGGAAGTGTGGCAAGTCCGGGTTTTGTAAGCTTCAACATCACGCCCATAGGATTAGGTTTAGATTATACAAATGTTGCCAATTTGGGCAACATTGAATTATCAGGTTTATCGGCGGTGACGGCGAGCGGGCCCGGTGGGGGCGCGATCGCACTCCGGGGAGGAAATGTGACTTTGCGCGATCGATCGAGCCTAGTATCCGATACCTTGGGAAACATAGACGGCCGCGGCATCAAGATCGAAGCAGCACGATTTAGCCTATTAGATCGAGCCTTTGTCGGCTCCACCACTACCGGAAGCGGAGCCGGAGGCCCGATCCAAATCCGAACCGCCGAGAATATAGAACTCAAGGGAATAGGATTTGAGAACTTTCGGCGACGGCTTCTCGATCGTGCAGCAGCACAACAGCCGGGAGATATCGCCGAGCGCGAAAGCAGCATCATTACCGGAACCCTCGGTGCCGGCAGATCCGGGGAGATCGCGATCGACACCAAACGATTAACTATTCGAGACGGATCGGTAATACTCAACCCTACACTCGGTACGGGAGACGGCTCTGGCGTGACAATTAGAGCCTCTGAATCGGTAGAAATCAACGCCTCCGGGCTGTTGACCACAACTTTTAACAGCGGAAATGCAGGCAGTATCGCTATCGAAACCGGTCAACTGAGTGTCACCGACGGAGCCATCGTCTCGCCCTCGACTTTTAGTGCCGGGAACAGCGGAAATCTGAGCGTGAGAGCTTCTGACTCGGTAATAGTAGCGAGAGAGCGATCGGATAGCCCTGTGAGTACGGCTCTAGTCGCTAACAGTATTGGCGGCACGGGAAGGGCAGGAAACGTTGAAATTAACACCCGCTCCCTGCGCGTCGAAGCAGGGGCTAGCATCACTTCTTCGAGCGGGGCGAGAACTGCAGAGCAGGTGATTCCTGCGGGGGGGCCCGGCGGAAACATCACCATCAACGCCTCAGACTCGGTGGAAGTGCTCGGCACCGCACCGGGCGCTCGCCCTTCCCGAAGTCTAATCGCTGCGGGAACGGCTGGGGGTGGCAAAGGCGGTGATGTGACGGTGAACGCCAGACGGTTGATTGTCCGAGACGGAGGAGCTATCGGAGCCTCAACTCTGGGTACGGGACAAGGGGGAAATGTGACTGTGGTGGCTTCGGAATCGATGGAAATAGCCGGAACTACCAGAGACGGCATCTTTCCCAGCACCATCGGCACAGCTTCGGGAGATTTGCTGTACCAGACTTTGTTGGGGCTGCAACCTCCATCTGGTGCCGCGGGAAGCTTGAGCATTGCAACGGGCCGGTTGAGTGTCCGAGACGGCGCAGCGGTTAGCGTCCAGAGTTATGGAACGGGGGCGGCTGGCAGCATCAATGTTGTCACAGATTCGATCACCCTCAACAACAAAGGCAGCATTGACGGCACGACTGTATCGGGTATCGGGGCTAATATTAACTTGCGATCGCGAGACATCCAATTGCGCCGCAACAGCCGAATTACCACCGATGCGGGTGCTGCCGACGGCGGCAACATCACCCTCAACAGCGATATCCTAGTGGGGCAAAACAATAGCGACATCACCGCTAACGCTCGCAGCGCTGCAGGTGGCCGCGTTAATGTCAATGTCCCGAATATCTTGGGCTTTGCAGCAGCGGGCCGCGAACAGGTGAGAGATCGGTTGGGGCTGAGCGACGCTCAATTTGCAGCTTTGCAAGTAACTCCTACATCTGAGCTTCCCACCAGCGACATCGCCGCCATTTCCCAAAGTAGCGGCCCGGCTTTGCAAGGTACTGTTACATTTAGTGCTTCTGGGGTGAATCCCGCTCAAGGTTTAGTGGAACTGCCGCAAAATGTTGTCGATCCGACTGCTTTAATTGCGGCAAATCCCTGCACGCAAGGGGTCGAGAGCGCATTTACTGTCACTGGGAAAGGAGGAGTGCCACCGAGTCCTAATGATGCCCTCAGCAGCGCTCCATCGGCGTTTCCGTGGGTGGAAGAGGCAGGAAGTTCGACAACGGGCAATGTACGAGATGTAACCGATCGAGCGAAGACGGAATTGGGCCCAATGCGCGATCGGGAAGTTGTTCCGGCTCGCGGTTGGGTGGTAAATGCTCGAGGAGAAGTTATGCTTGTGGCTGTGGAAACTGCAGGCCAATTTCCCGATCGCACGAGGCATTCTGTATCGGTTTGTCCGCCCCGATGACCCCTTGATGACAACTCACGTCTTGCACCATTCTCAAGAACAGGCAAGATGCCTGTTCCACAAAGAGTAGATTTTTTTCTTGTGGAACGGGCATCTTGCCCGTTCATAAAACAATACGCTTGGGCTAGAGGCTTAAGTTGTCACCACTGCGGATGACCAGAAAATAGCCAATGGTTTAAAATTTCTCGCTTTTGTCAGCTAACAAAAGAAAAGGTTAATTATGGTTTTCCCATATCTCTACTTCTGGCAATTACCCAAATTTAACGGAATAAAAGACCGAGACAAAGACTATATTTCAGTTTTGAATTATCTGAAATACAGTAGGGATACGGCACTGCCAAGGCGTGACAAGTTAACCTCAAACCGACCGTCTATTTTGTTTGTATCGAAGTCGATATCCCCCCTAGCCCCCCTTAATAAGGGGGGGACAAGAGATATTTTCAAAGTCCCCCTTCTTAAGGGGGATTTAGGGGGATCTCGACTCGGCTGCAAGCGAGATTTATTATGGGATTCAATTTTAAGTTGTCGCGCCTTGGCACTGCCGTCTCCCTACTCTGAAAAACGCTATATTTCAGGATGGATTTACCTTTTAATTTTGAGTTGTTATTTGTGCCTTTTTCCCGGAAGTGCGATCGCCCAAATCACCCCAGACGGCACTTTGGGCCCGGAAAGTTCGCGCACAGTTCCCGATACAATCAACAACTTACCCTCAGATAGAATCACTGGCGGCGCAACTCGCGGCGTTAACCTCTTTCACAGCTTGCGCGAATTTAACATCCGTGAAGGGCGGGGAGCTTATTTTGAAAATCCCCGCGGAATTACCAACATCTTCACCCGCGTTACGGGGGGAAACTCTTCCAATATTTTAGGAACTCTGGGAGTTTTAGGCAACGGCAACTTATTTTTAATAAACCCGAAAGGAATTATATTCGGGCCGAATGCGCGGTTAGATTTGCGCGGTTCGTTTATCGGTTCAACGGCTGAGAGCATTGTGTTTAATAACGGCTTTGAATTCAGCAGCACCAACCCGCAAACATCCCCGCTGTTAACAGTTAATATTCCCGTTGGTTTAAGATTTAGAGACAATCCCGGTGCAATTGTCAATCAATCGACGGCTATAGGAAAGGTAAACCTGCCAGTCTCTGCTGTGCCAATCCCAATTAGCGATCGAGTGGGTTTAGCAGTAGAAGCAGGTCAAACTTTAGCACTGATTGGCGGCGACATCCAAATCCCAGGCGGCAATTTAACCGCCAGCGGCGGACAAATTTTACTCGGTAGCGTCGCCAGTCCCGGTTTAGTTAATTTTGCACTGACTCCTCCTGTTACTCAGCAGGGGAATTTAACTGTTAATTATGACAATATTCAGAACTTCGGCAATATTCAAATATCTGATGGAACACTTATTAACACCAGCGGAAGTGGGGGCGGCCGAGTAGAGTTAAAAGGTGGAAATGTCGCCATCAGCGGTGCACGAATTTATGCGCTGACACTGGGGAATATTGACGGTAGAGGTATCGATATCAGCGCCCAAAATTTGCGAGTGCAAAACGGAACGCAATTTTCTACCCTGACTCTCGGAGATGGTGCAGGAGGTAATATCAACTTGCGCGCTGCTGATTCAGTAGAAATGAGCGGGCTGGGAGTTGATGGCTATCAACAAGTTGTAATTAAGTATCTGGTATCGGGAACCGCAGACCCGTTTGACCCGCTATTTACCCTGTTTAATGCTAGTGCGGGTACTGGTGCGGGGGGGAGTATCGCGATCGACACCGGCCGCCTGCTCCTCAACAATGGGGTAGTAGGTAGCGGGATAACTTTTGGTGCTGGAAGGGGAGGAAACTTAATCATTCGCGCCAATACTTTTGAGATGGTGGGTTCTGGAATCAACAACGGGACAGCGAAAGAAAGTACCGGCGCGGGAGGAAGTATTACTGTTGATGTCAATCGATTAATTATGCGCGACGGTTCTCTTCTCGGTACCACAAGTTACAGCAGCGGCCCGTCGGGGAATATCAACATTAAAGCTGCTGAATCGGTAGAATTGTCTAACACCGGCCCGCGAACAGTTGTGTCAACTGGAATCAGCACGCTGAGTATCGGTTCTACCGGAAGGGCGGGGAATATTAACGTTGATACGAAGCGCTTGACTCTTTCTGGAGGTTCGGCATTTACATTAGGAACGGGTGTTTTAGTGGGCAGGTTTTTGTTTTCTCAGGAGGGCGGGCCTGCTGGAAACTTAACAGTTAGGGCGACTGAATCAGTAGAAATTTCAGGTATTTCTCCACTTTTGACCAGCGGAATTCAGAGTGCTAGTGCACTGAGTTCTGGAACTTTGAGTTCTAGTCGCGGCGGGGATATTCGGATTGATACGCCAAGCCTAACCGTGCGGGATGGAGGGATAGTTTCTACGAGTTCTTTGGGCTCTGGAGATGTGGGGAATATTACTGTTAATGCCGATCGCATTTCAGTCAGCGGCAGCGGAAATAACGGTTTGTTTGTCAGTACAATTGATGCTTCAGTGGGCAAGACATTCGGTACTAATCCCAATGCTACGGCAAATGCGGGTTCGTTGAATCTGAATGCCGATCGACTAATTGTCCGAGATGGAGCTACAGTGACGGTGCAGGCTACGGGAACCGGACGCGCTGGTAATATCAATATTGTCGCAAATTCGATCGCTCTTGATAACAAAGCGATGATTGACGGTACGACTGTATCCGGTACTGGAGCAAATATTAACCTGCAAGCGCGAGACATCCAATTGCGCCGCAACAGCCAAATTACCACCGATGCAGGCACTTCAGACGGCGGCAATATCAACATCAACAGTGATATTATTGTCGCCCTCCCGCAAGAAAACAGCGACATCACAGCCAACGCCCGCACCGCAGGCGGCGGCCGCGTGAATATCAATGTCCCCAATGTCTTCGGTTTTACAGCAGCGAGTCGCGAACAAGTAAGAAGCAGGTTGGGACTCAGTGACGGCGAATTTGCAGCGTTGCAAGTAAGTCCGACTTCTCTAATTCCTAGCAGCGACATCGCCGCGATTTCCCAAAGTGGCGGCGCGGCTTTGCAAGGGGCGGTAACATTTAGTGCTGTTGGAGTGAATCCCGTTCAAGGTTTAGTGGAACTGCCGCAAAATGTGGTGAATCCGGCTGCGTTAATTGCTGCACATCCCTGCATCCACGGGGCCGAGAACGAGTTTACTGTGACTGGGCGGGGGGGATTGCCACCGAGTCCTAATGAAGTTCTCAGCAGCGCTCCATCGCAGTTTCCGTGGGTGGAACCAGCGGTAGGTGGAAGTCAGCAAGTAGAAGGCGAAAGAACATCCCTAGAAACTCGGCCAACAGAAATTATTCCCGCTCAAGGTTGGGTAATAGACGATCGAGGACAAGTAAGGCTGGTAGCCTATAATTCTGGTGGTGGTACCTCTATTCTCCGTCCGAAACCAACGGGTGTTTGCGTACCTCAATAGGTACTCTTCACGTTTTAGCTAATCCCTCGCTATTTTTATAATACTAAATTAACCAGACTTCAAAGATGCTCCGCCAATCTTCCCCCCTATTTTTTGCATTATTACTGCTGTGTCCTTTCCCCGGCGTCGCCCAAATCATCCCCGATAATACCCTGGGGCCGGAAAGTTCGCGCACTGTTCCCGATACTATCAACAACTTACCCTCAGATAGAATCACTGGCGGTGCAACTCGCGGAGTAAATTTATTTCACAGTTTACGAGAATTTAATGTGGGTGAAGGCAGAGGAGCATATTTTGCCAATCCTAACGGGATTGCGAATATTTTTACCCGCGTTACTGGTGGCAACCCTTCTAATATTTTAGGAACTCTGGGAGTTTTAGGAAATAGTAACCTGTTTTTAATTAACCCAAAAGGGATTGTCTTTGGCCCCAATGCTCGGTTAGATTTGCGCGGCTCATTTATTGGTGCAACTGGTAGCGGCGTTCTCTTTGATAATGGCTTTGAATTTAGTGCAGCTAATTCTAATGCAGTGCCATTGTTAGCAATTAATATTCCTGTGGGTTTGAGATTTAGAGAAAATCCCGGCACAATTGTTAACTCTTCGCAAGCAATCGGCCCCACACCAACCTTACCGCCCTTGCCCGTAGAAATTCCTGTTTCTAACAAACTTGGTTTAGCAGTAGCTCCCGGTCAAACTTTAGCATTAATTGGCGGTGACATTCTACTACAAGGCGGAAATTTAACAGCTTATACCGGACAAATATTACTTGGCAGCGTCAAAAGTCCTGGTTTAGTACAATTTGAACCGACAGCTTTAGGTCTGAATTTAAACTACGGAAATATTCAGAACTTCGGCAATATTGAAATGAACGGTGCATTTATAAATACCAGCGGATTAGGAGGGGGAAAAATTGACATCAGAGGTGGAAACATCGCCGTCAGTAGTTCGGGAATTTATGGACTGACACTGGGAAATATTGATGGTAGAGGCATTGACATCAATGCTCAAAACTTGCGAGTAGAGAGAGGGTCACAAATTTTCACCCCGACAGTGGGAGAGGGGAAGGGGAGCAATATCAACATCCACGCTACTGAGTCAGTAGAAATGATCGGCCTGGGAACTGAAGGCTATCAGCGGTTTTACAGCCAATTTCTGGCATCAGGAACGCTCAATCCTTTTGACCCGCAAATTCTTCTAATCACTGGTACTGTTGGCAATGGAGCCGCCGGAGACATTAACATTGACACCGGACGGCTGCGGCTGCGCGATGGGGTAGTGGGCGGTACCGGCACCCTGGGTGCAGGAAATGGCGGAAATCTGAATATCCGTGCTAACACCGTCGATCTCGTCAGTTCTGCGATCAATAACGGCACAACGACGGAAAGTACCGGCTCTGGCGGAAGCATAACTGTTGACGCACAACGGTTAATCCTGCGCGATGGCTCCAATCTCGTCAGTATTAGCCGCAATAATGGAGCATCGGGGAATATCGCGATAAAAGCGAATGAATCTGTAGAATTGTCGGGGAGCCTCCCTGGAAATGGGGCACAAACTGTACTGGGCACGAACTCTTTCGATGGGAATGGGAAAGCCGGGGATATTACGATCGACACTAAGCGGCTGAGTGTTTCTAATGGAGCTGCAATTACTTTATCGACTGGTGCGATTATTGGTGAAAACGTATTTTCTACCAGTGGGGGGGCTGGAGGAAATTTAACTGTCAGAGCTTCAGAGTCTATAGAAGTGAGCGGCGTGTCTGGAGTTTTGGGGAGTGCGAGCTTCGCACCAAGTGCTCTGGCTACTCAAAGTACAAGCTCTGGTATGGGTGGAGATATCCGCCTCTCTACGCCCATGCTCACTCTAAGAAATGGGGGTATTATTACTGCGGCTTCTTTGGGTGCAGCAGATGCAGGAGATATTACAGTTAATGCCGATCGCACAGAAGTCCAAGGCAGTGGGAATAGCGGTGGGTTCAGCAGTAGAATTGAGGCTTCGGCTGGCAGGGCGCTGAATTTTGTCAATCCCAATGCTACGGCCAATGCGGGTTCGTTGAATCTGAATGCCGATCGACTAATTGTCCGAGATGGAGCTACAGTGACAGTGCAGGCTACGGGAACCGGACGCGCTGGTAATATCAATATTGTCGCAAATTCGATCGCTCTTGATAACAAAGCGATGATTGACGGTACGACTGTATCCGGTACTGGAGCAAATATTAACCTGCAAGCGCGAGACATCCAATTGCGCCGCAACAGCCAAATTACCACCGATGCAGGCACTTCAGACGGCGGCAATATCAACATCAACAGTGATATTCTTGTCGCCCTCCCGCAAGAAAACAGCGACATCACAGCCAACGCCCGCACCGCAGGCGGCGGCCGCGTGAATATCAATGTCCCCAATGTGTTTGGTTTTACAGCAGTCGGCCGCGAACAAGTCAGAAGCAGGTTGGGGCTCAGTGACGGCGAATTTGCAGCGTTGCAAGTAAGTCCGACTTCTCTAATTCCTAGCAGCGACATCGCCGCGATTTCCCAAAGTGGCGGCGCGGCTTTGCAAGGGGCGGTAACATTTAGTTCTGTGGGAGTGAATCCCGTTCAAGGTTTAGTAGAACTGCCGCAAAATGTGGTGAATCCGGCTGCGTTAATTGTGGCAAATCCCTGCATCCGAGGGGCCGAGAGCGCATTTACCGTCACTGGGAAAGGAGGAGTGCCTGCAAGTCCTAATGATGTTCTCAGCAGCAATTATAGCCAGTTTAATTGGGTGGAACCAGCGGTAGGTGGAACTCAGCAAGTAGAAGGCGAAAGAACATCCCTAGAAATTCGGCAAAAAGAAATTATTCCCGCTCAAGGTTGGGTAATAGATGAGCAAGGACAAGTAAGGCTGGTAGCGTATAATTTAAGTAATGGTGCATCTATTCGCAGTCCGAAACCGACGGGTGTGTGCGTACCTCAATAGGTAATGTTCAGTTTTTAGCTAACCCTTCGCTATTTTCCTAATATTAAATTAACCAGACTTAAAAGATGCCCCGCCAATCTTGCGCCCTATTTTTTGCATTCTTACTGCTGTGTCCTTTCCGGGCCGTAGCCCAAATCATCCCCGATAATACCCTGGGTGCGGAAAGTTCACGGACTGTTCCCGATACTATCAACAACTTACCCTCAGATAGAATCACTGGCGGTGCAACTCGCGGGGCCAATTTATTTCATAGTTTCCAACAATTTAACGTGGGTGAAAACAGAGGAGCATATTTTGCCAATCCTAACGGGATTGCGAATATTTTTACCCGCGTTACGGGTGGAAACCCTTCTAATATTTTAGGTGTGTTGGGAGTCCAAGGAAATGCCAACTTATTCTTACTCAATCCCAAAGGAATTGTCTTCGGCCCCAATGCGCGGTTAGATTTGCGTGGTTCATTTTTAGCAAGTTCAGCAGATAGCGTAGTTTTCGATAATGGCGATCAATTCAGCAGCAGCAATCCCCAATCAATCCCGCTGTTAAATGTCAACATACCTATCGGTTTAAACTTCCGAGAAAATCCGGGAAAAATCATTAATAATTCAGCAGCACCCGCCTTGAGTTTACCAGAGTTACCTCCCGGCTTCCCGCCGATTTTTAATAACATTGGCTTAGCAGTGCAGCCCGGAAAAACTCTCGCCCTAGTGGGAGGAGATATTGAATTAAATCAGGGAACACTCACTGCATCTACCGGACAAATTTTGCTGGGTAGCGTCGCTAGTCCGGGGATGGTTGGATTGGGGGCAACGCCATTTGGAGTAAGTTTAAACTATGACAAGATTTCCAACTTTGGTAATATTGAAATAACCAACGGCTCACGGATAAATACCAGTGGAATCGGTGGTGGCAAAGTCGATATTCGAGGTGGAAATGTCAGCCTCAACAATGGCAGAATATATGCACTGACTTTGGGAAATATCGATGGTAGGGGCATCGATATTAACGCTCAACAGTTTCGGGCCCAAGGTGGGGCGCAAATGTCTACGCTGACAGCAGGAAGTGGTGCCGGAGGCGCTATCAACATCCGCGCTACCGACTCAGTAGAAACGCTCGGAATTGGATTAGATAACTATAGAGTGTTTGGTGGTAACTATACGGTATCTGGCTCTTTCGACCCTTTTGACCCCCAACTTGTCCTAATCACTGGCACTAATAGCATGGGAGCCGCCGGAAACCTCACGATTGATACGGGAAAACTGTTGATAGACAATGGAAGCGCATTGACTACCACCACGTTAGGTGCTGGCAACGCCGGAAATATTACCATCCGTGCCGGGGTTTTAGATATGGTCGCTTCTGCAATCCACAGTGGCCCACTTTTGGGGAGTACGGGTACGGGAGGAAATATCACCTTTGAGGGAGAACGTTTAACCGTGAGCGATGGTGCTGCTCTGATCAGCATCACCCGCGGTGAAGGAGGAGCGGGGAATATCAACATTAAAGCGAATGAATCAGTAGAAGTGCTGCGGACTCCCACTGGAAGTCCCGTAGCAAGTTTAATTGGGTCAACTGCGAGCGGTGTGAATGGGCAAGCCGGGGACATTAATATCGACACGAAGCGGTTGATTATCTCTGAAGGAGGCGGAATTAGTTTATCTAGCGGAGCAGTTGTGGGCAACCAACCCTTGAATACAACTGGGGGGCGAGGAGGTAATTTGACAGTTAGGGCCACTGAGTCAGTAACTGTCGAGGGTTTTTCTGGAGTTTTGGCCAACGGGAGTCGGAATCCCAGTTTCATCTGCGCTGATGCCAATACTGCTAATCGGGGAGGGAGTATCAACATTTCTACACCTGTACTGACTCTCCGGGATGGAGGAGTTATTAGCACTGCATCTTTAGGCCAAGGAGATGCAGGAAGTATCACAATTGATGCGGGTCGTGTAGAAGTTATTGGTAATGGGGGTGAAGGTGAATTTAACAGTCAAATTCAGACTTCGGTTGGGATTGCGTCTGACATTATAGATCCTAATGCTACGGCTAACGGAGGTTCGTTGAATCTGAATGTCGGGCAATTGATTCTTCGCAATGAAGGAACACTCAATCTGCAAGCTTTGGGATCGGGACGGGCTGGTAACATTAACGTCAAAGCAGATTCAATTTCCCTTGACAACCAAAGCAGCATTGACGGTAGGACGGCATCCGGCCCCGGAGCAAATATTAACCTTGAAGCACGGGATGTCCAGTTACGCCGAGGCAGCAGAATTACAACTGATGCAAGTATTTCTGAGGGTGGCAATATCAACATTAAAAGCGATATTCTGGTGGCTTTACCCAACGAAAATAGCGATATTACTGCTAATGCGCGATCGGCTCAAGGTGGTCGGGTTAATATTAATGTCCCCAATGTTTTTGGGTTTACATCAGTCACTCGCGAACAGGTTCGAGGTAATTTGGGATTAACCGATGCTCAATTTGCAGCGTTGCAAGTAAGTCCGACTTCTCTAGTTCCTACCAGCGATATTGCGGCTATTTCCCAAAGTAGCGGCCCGGCTTTGCAAGGTAGTGTTACATTTAGTTCTTCTGGCGTCAATCCTGCTCAAGGTTTAGTGGAACTGCCGCAAAATGTTGTCGATCCGACTGCGTTAATTGCTGCAAATCCCTGCACGCAAGAGGCAGGGAGCGCATTTACCGCTACTGGGAAAGGAGGAGTGCCATCGAGTCCTAATGATGCCCTCAGCACCGCTCCAGCGCCGTTTCCTTGGGTAGAAGAGGCAGGAAGTTCGGCAACGAGCAATGTAGAGGGTTTAACCGATGTAACCGATCGACCGAAGAAGGCAGAAGCGGAAATCCCCGATCGGGAAGTTGTTCCGGCGCAAGGTTGGGTGGTGAATGCGAAAGGAGAAGTTATGCTTGTTGGATATAATCCGGGTAATGCTGCTGACTCTCGCAATCCTCGACCGAGTTCTGGTTGTGTGCCGCGTTGAAATTAGCTTTTTTTTACCGCAGATGTAGGCGGATTAACGCGGAGTAAGGCAGATAAAGAATAAGATGTATTTGGGTTAATTAGTAGGTGTGTCTGCGGTTGTAATTTTATTTTCTAACTATGAAGTTTACCCGATCGCTCCGGCAAGTAATTCTGTTATTTGTGATTTCCTGTCTGCTAGCAGTGGCGATTCCCCCCGGAATTGCTCAGGTTAATCCACCACAAGCGGTGCAGCTTGTCCGACAAGCTCGAACTCTGTACCAAGAGGAACGTTTTTCGGAAGCTGTACCTTTGTTGCAGCAAGCGGCGGCGCAGTTTGAGGCAAAAGGCGAAAATCTCGATCGCGCCACGGCTTTGAGTAATTTAGCTGCAACCTACGGGCAGTTGGGGCTTTGGGAAGAAGCAGAAAAAGCTGTAAATTCGAGTTTGTCGGCTGTGCGAACACAAGCCAAAACTCCCGAACAGCAGCGGATTTTGGCTGAAACTCTCAACATTCAAGGACAGTTGCAACTCGAACGGGGGCAGACTCAAGATGCGATCGAGATTTGGACGCAAGCTGCTAAAATTTTCGAGCAAATTGATAGAAAACCTCAACTTTTTCAAGTTCAAATTAATCAAAGTCGGGCTTGGGAAACTCTCGGACTTTATCCCAGGGCTTGCAAAATGCTGTTAGCTTCTTTCAAGTTGGAAAACCAAACTTGCGAAGTTTCGGCAGCGGGTTTGGAAACTTTGAAAAATGGGTCGGTTTCTCTCGAACAAGTCCGGGCAATTCATGCTTTAGGGCGGGTACTGCGGGTTTTGGGACAACTGGAACGATCGCAGGATGTGCTTTCGGCGGGACTCGAAGCAGCCCAAAAATTAGGTAGCCGATCGGAGGAGGCGGCAATTTATCTCAATCTGGGCAATACGGTACGGGCTAAAAGCAATAAACCGGGTTTGACACCAGAACAGCGGGGTGATTGGGAACGCTTTGCCCTAGAGTATTATGGTCGATCGGCCCAGGCGATGCCGGATCGCTCGCCCCTACAAATTCAGGCAAAGTTAAACCAATTGAGTTTGTTGCTCGATCGCCAAGATTGGTCGGAAGCAGAGGCTTTGTGGCGTTCTCTCGAACCTCAAACCGCTCAATTTGGGTCGAACCGCGCCGGACTTTACGCTCAAATTAATCTAGCTCAAAGCTTGATGAAATTAGCTCAGTCGCCTGCGAAAACTTTGAGTTTAAGCGAGATTGACACAATGCTCGATCGCTCTCTCGAACCAGCCAACAGTTTGGGCGACAAACGAATACAAGCTTATATTCTGGCAGCGAAAGGCAAACTATCGGAAATCCAACAGCAGTACCAGACAGCGGAAAATCTCACAACTGAGGCTTTGAGTTTAGCACCGGCGTTTCAATCTCCCGATATTGCTTACCAATTGTTTTGGCAACTGGGACGGATTCGGAAAGCTCAGGGAAATACAGAAGGGGCGATCGCTCAATATACTCAAGCTGTGAATGTACTGTCTTCTCTGCGGGGCGATTTGGTGACAGTCAATCCCGAAGTGCAATTTTCGTTTCGGGAAAGTGCCGAACCGGTTTATCGGGAATTAGTCGGGATGCTTTTGCAAGAGGAATCTCCCAGTCAAGCTAAATTGAAACTAGCGCGCCAAACGGTGGAATCTTTGCAGTTGGCGGAATTGGACAACTTTTTTCGGGATGCTTGCGCTGATGCTAAACCAAAGTCGATCGAGGAAATCGATCCGACAGCGGCGGTGATTTATCCGATTATTTTGAGCGATCGTTTGGAGGTAATTTTGTCAATTCCCGGCAAACCCCTGCGCCGCTACGCTACGAAGAAGTCTCAAGCTGAGTTGGAAACTGCCTTCAGACAAGCCAAAAATACCATCAGGCCTGCTGCTTTCCCCCGCGACAGGAGGCTACCCGTCGAACAGGTTTACGACTGGTTAATCCGCCCCGCAGAGGCGGATTTGACCGCCGCCGGGATTAAAACCCTGGTATTTGTGCTCGACGGTAACATTCGGAATCTGCCGATGGCTGTGCTGCACGACGGTGAAAAGTTTTTGGTAGAAAAATACAGTATTGCTTTGGCGCCGGGATTGCAATTGCTGGCACCGAAACCGCTGAACAAAGTCAAGTTAAAAGTGCTCACCGCTGGCCTCTCCGAAGCGCGTCAAGGCTTCTCGGCTTTGCCGGGGGTGAAGGAGGAAGTTCAGCAAATTGCAGCCGAGATGCCGGCGAGTTCGCTGCTAAATGAAGATTTTGTCAGCGGGCGATTGCAGGATCGAATTAAAGCGGTGTCTTACCCGATCGTCCATTTGGCAACTCACGGTCAGTTTAGCTCGAATGCGGCGGATACTTTTATTGTGACTTGGGATCAGAAAGTGAATGTTAAGGAGTTCGATCGACTGCTGCGAGCCCGCACAGGGGAGAAACAACAGCCGATCGAACTTTTGGTTTTGAGTGCTTGCGAAACTGCTTCGGGCGATAACCGCGCGGCTTTGGGTTTGGCCGGGGCGGCAATTCGATCGGGTGCCCGCAGCACCGCCGCCACCCTTTGGCAAGTCAACGACGAATCTACAGCTATCTTTATGACTGAGTTTTACAAGCAACTGGCTTCTTCTAAAACCAGCAAAGCTGAAGCCCTCCGCAACGCTCAATTAACGCTGTTGCAAAACCCACAGTATCAGAATCCGTATTTCTGGGCACCTTTCGTGCTTGTGGGCAATTGGCAATAAGGCAGGCGATTTGGGATTTGAGATGGTGGATTTTAGATTGGGAAAGACTGATGCTCTATTCGTGTTGGTTTTTTGTTAAAGATTGTAAACTGTTAACGAGTGCTTTCTGCATCTAATATTTTTTCGAGGAGTCCCATGAAGCAACTTTTGATTGCTGAGCGCTTTTGCCTAATTGCCCACGTCTTGTCAATGGCTTTTGGATTGGCAGGGTTGCTGCTGATTTTACCCCGTCCCGAATTGGTGATGAATTTGCCACCAGCAGGGCAAACGCTATTCCAGTGGGGGATGGCTGGGGGTGGAGTAGTTTATATCATCTTTGGTGCAGCAGCAGTTGCTCTGTATGCCTTGCGGACATTGGGTTGGGGTGCAACTCTGGCTTTTTTAGTGCCTTCTGTGTTTTTGTCCTTGAGTAGCGAGTTGTTGGGAACGAGTACGGGTTTTCCCTTCGGGCACTACCATTATTTGAGCGGTTTGGGCTACAAAATTGCAGGGCTGGTTCCGTTTACAATTCCCCTCTCGTGGTTTTATCTGGGACTGGTTTCATACATAATTGCTCGCGCTGGAGTAGCTGGTGGTAAAGGTGAACTCAACTGGGTGCGCCAAATAGGGGCGATCGCCCTTGGTGCTTTGCTGCTAACAGCTTGGGATTTTGTACTAGATCCGGCGATGAGTCAAACTTCTGTGCCTTTTTGGGAGTTTGAGGAACTTGGGGCTTTCTTTGGGATGCCTTACCGCAATTTGGCTGGCTGGATGGGTACGGGGGCGCTATTTATGTCTGTAGCAGCTTTCTTGTGGAGAAAAACACCGATTAAATTAGAGCGATCGGAATTGGGTTTGCCCTTAATTGTTTATTTGGTAAACTTTGCTTTCGGAGCAATTATCACTGTAGTTTCCTTGGATTCTCGGTTCTGGTTCCCGACATCGCTAGCGGTGCTTCTGGGTGTAGTTCCGGCGATCGCGTTAAGCTGGATCGCTAAACCCGCAACAGGTGACGTAACCGAAACAATGCCGTCTTTGGAGACATCTGTTCTCACGGCCCAAATTCCACCTCAGCCCGTGGGCGTTTTGCGTAAGTGAGTTGCTAGTGAGCAACCCCGGCTGATTTAGCAAAAATTTACACTAAATTTTGAGCTAGTTGAAAAACCCGGTTTTTACAAGAAACCGGGTTTTTCAGCTATACAGTATTTCTTCTGTTTTCCAAATCTTTGTAACGGGCAACAAATTGTTAATCAAGTTGCTGCCGATTGTGATAGAAAATTACCTCACGGATAGAGCAAAATTGATGAAATTGCAATTAAGGCCCAAAATAGTAACTTTTATCCTTAACCCACTCGGGTCGAGGCAAGCCAAATTTAGTTTCCAAAACCATTTCAGCCGTGTTCAGTGCCCCTTCAACCCAGCCCTGATTTTCAGAATAGCAATCGCCACAAAGAAAAACATTATATCCAGCTACAGGCTGGCGGATGCGCGGCGCAACTTCCCAACTGCGGACGTGAGGATTCCAAAAATACCAGGCTCCGCCAAACGGGTCTTCCATCCAATCGTGGTAAATTGCTGCGTAGGGGTCAGGGATTTCACAATTGTGCATCTCTTTAAGTTGCCGCTGGATCTCCATCACCATATCGTGAGGTGCTAACAGACTTTGTTTCAGTTGACCTCCGTGACGGCCCATATAGGGCGGATTGTGCAGTCCGAAGCGATCGGGTTGCAAATAACCATCCCAGAATGAGGCAGCGCGGTCATCATTATAGCTAGCCATCATTAGCGACATTCCTTTGTTTTGCCCTTCTGTCTCAGTACCGACGTAATAGCACTGTCGCAGCGGCAAGTCAGTGTCAGAACGACCCTTCTCAATCTTCGGAGAAAGTTCTTGCCACCAAGGTCGATCGTAACTGAGAAAAAGTTTACTAGAGGCCTGAGCGGTGACAGTTGCCAGATCCTTCTTAAACTGTGGGTTGAGGAAGATGAAGCTATCAGGATCGAGTAGTTCGAGCGATCGCTGCGGCATTGCCAAAACCACATAACGCGCATATTGAACGCTGCGAATCGGGTTGTCGGGTGCGCCGACAGTCATGGCAATTAGTTGTTCTCCGTTATATTCCTCCACCTGTAACTTGTACAGCTTTTTGTTAGTTATCACTTCACCGCCCATCTTGATAAATTCAATCGCAAGGGTTTCGGGGATCTGCTGGTAGCCTTTATTTAACTTAAAATATTTATCGTCAGCATAGTTCCGCAAAAACTCTAGAAATGCGCCGTAGGAACTCCAGTTTCCGTATATCGAGAAATAGCCACTGGCAGCAATCACGAGATTGTAAGCTTCTATACTCAACTTACTAGCTAGCAAGTTCCAAAAACCAGTTTCATAGAGTGGCTGGTTGTACAGTGGCTCATCCTTAACCCTAGCGTTACGGAGAAACATGATTAGGTCTGTACCGGACAAACCCTTAGCTTCTGGGACGAGATTGTAAACTGCATTGGTCACTAAATCGATTGGATAGGTGCCTTTCTCTTCATCCGTGAGGAAATACGGTACTTTTTGGGGATTAGGGTAATCATCAAAGCTGAATCGCTGCCGTCGCAGATATTGAATATTGTTAGCAAAGTTGAATGAGCTGACCTCTAGGTTCAGTTCATTTGTACACAAACCATAAACATTTTGCTGAGACTGGAGAAAGCGCATTCCGCCCATTTCAGCCGGAATATTGGGTAATCCAGGCATATTAATTGACCAGAGCCGACCCCCAATGCGATCGCTTAGCTCAAAGAGCCTGACATCTATCTGTTCCCTCCCGCTTAGCTCCAAAAGGCGTTTAAGTACAGGACTTTCATTAGGATTAGCCTTCATCAGACGATAAGCAGTATAAGCACCAGAGACACCGCCGCCGATGATGGCGATGTCCGTTAATGGGAATGGTGGGGACTGAGGGTTTGTGATTTTTATATTCATCTGAAATCCTTGAGATATAGGGTAAAATAATCTCAATCTAGGGTAACACAATATCAGCGGGAGTGCTATTTTCTCTTCCACAATATACTAAAAAGTTTATAAATAAATTATTATTTGACGCAACCAACAGTTTTTTTGTGCTACCTTGGTTAGTCAGATGAAAGGGTTGCCAAAAATTCAATTTTAAAATTCACGACTTACGCGCTTACTAGGATTTTCTGTAGTTTTGAGCGTAACGAAGCGTTTCCCTTACCCTTGCTACATCGTTACAAGGCCTAAGTCCTAAAATTGACATACAGCCTCTAAAATATTGCACAAATTGAAAAATCAACAGCAATAATATGTCCTTAACATCTTTGAAACGTTCAGTCTCTAAACTTTCAGACAAAGTTCCCCTCCGCATCGTTCTCGTCGTACCCTTTGTTCTCCAAATATTTGGGACAGTAGGGTTAGTAGGGTGGCTATCATTTCGGAATGGGCAACAAGCTGTCAATGAGGTTGCTTCACATTTGCAGTCAGAAATTAGTTCTCGCATTCAAGAACATTTAGATCGCTATATGGCAACTCCTCATTTGCTCAACGAGCTCAATTCCAAAGCAATTTATTTAGGTAACTTGAACTTGCAAAAACCGAGTAGCCGCGAACGCTACTTCTGGAATATTATCCAATCATTTGATTCAGCAACTCATACCTATATTGGGACTACAAAAGGAGAACTTTTTGGCTCAAAACGGGTGGCAGATGGCTCAATACAGATCGGTCTGGCTGACGCATCGACGAACAATAGCCTCAATTACTATTCTGCTAATAGTCAGGGCGATCGCATTGGCGAATTCAAAACATCTACTCCTAGTTTTGATGCGCGAGTTCGACCTTGGTACAAAGCTGCTATAGGCGCTGGTAAACCTGTATGGAGTAAAATTTATACTGATTTTGTCAGCAAATCTCTTTTGATTACAGGCGTTCAACCTATCTCCGACAAATCAGGAAAAATGGTGGGAGTTCTCGCTGTCAACATTACCCTCACTGAAGTCAATAAATTTCTCAACAGTTTAAAAATTGGCAAGTCGGGGCAAACTTTTATTATAGAGCCGACAGGAGAACTTGTTAGTACATCTACTCTCGATCCCGTTTTACTTGTCAAAGGAAAGGAGACAGAGCGTGTCAATGCTGCATCAAGCCAAAATCCCTTAATTAAAGCAACAGAAAATCAGTTAAAAAAACACTTTGGCAATCTTACTGAAATTAACAGCGTTCACCAATTAGACTTTAAGCTCGACGGTAAGCGGCAATTCATTCAAGTACAGCCGTTTCAAGACATTCGCGGTTTAGACTGGTTAATTGTAGTAGTAATTCCCGAAGCTGATTTTATGGAGCAAATCAACACCAATACCCACACAACTATACTGCTGTGTATAGCAGCATTAATCGTAGCAACGGGTGTCGGCATTCTGACTGCAAAATCCGTAATTCAGCCACTTTTACGTTTAAATAGAGCAGCCAAAGAAATCGCTCAAGGCAAATTAGAACAGACAGTCCAAATAGAACGATCCGATGAACTAGGAGAGTTAGCTACATCATTTAACAGCATGGCACAGCAACTACAAGAATCCTTTGCTGCTTTAGAATCTAAAAATGCTGATTTGCAACGGCTCGATAATCTCAAAAATGAATTTTTAGCTAATACTTCTCACGAACTTCGCACTCCCCTAAATGGCATGATTGGAATTGCGGAATCGATGATTGATGGCGCTACTGGCGAAACCACAGAAATTCAGCGCAAAAACTTGTTAATGATTGCTTTAAGCGGACACCGATTATCCAATTTAGTGAATGACATTCTCGATTTTTCAAAGCTCCGGCATAAAAATATCGAGCTACAATTAAAGCCAGTAGGGATGCGAGAAATAGCAGAGATAGTTATTATGTTTAGCAACTCTCTAATCGGCGGTAAAAATTTGCAATTAATTAATAAAATTTCTTCCGACTTACCCCCCGCTGAGGCCGATGAAAATCGCCTCGAGCAAATTATGCACAACCTAGTCAGTAATGCAATTAAGTTCACTTCTGAAGGTCAGGTAGAAATATCAGCCGAATTAGTAACAGAACACAATTTAATTTCTGAGTCAGATAATGTGATGCACTCATATTTAGCTGTTACTATTTCCGACACAGGAATAGGAATATCTGAAGATAAATTTGACCGCATTTTTGAATCATTTGAGCAAGGCGACGGTTCCACAGCACGGGAATACGGCGGTACAGGTTTAGGTTTAGCCGTTACCAAAAAGCTAGTCGAATTACACGGCGGCGAAATCAAGGTAGAATCAACAATAGGTGTGGGTTCAAAGTTCACCTTTACGATCCCTGTTTCTGAAGGGGAAGTTGAGCAAAGGCGAGATGTTTTTCCCGTTGCTAGTTTCCAGTTAGCTGCTGATGGACTATTTGACAAAGAGCTTCAATCTTCAACAGTAAACGGTCAAGAAAAAGCATCTCAAATAAAAATTCTGATCGTAGATGACGAACCAGTTAATCTTCAGGTACTTGTCAACTACCTTTCCCTAAGAAATTATACAATAACCCAAGCTAATAACGGGTTAGAAGCCTTAGAAATGATTGAAAACAATTTCATTCCAGACCTAATATTGCTAGATGTGATGATGCCAAAAATGACGGGTTATGAAGTCACAAAAAAAATTCGCGAGCGTTACACTCTGACTGAAATTCCCATCGTGCTATTAACTGCCAAAAATCAAGTCAGAGACTTAGTGGAAGGATTGAGTGTCGGTGCTAACGATTATCTTAGTAAACCAGTTGCTAAAGATGAATTGTTAGCCAGAATCCAAACTCATATTAACCTGTCCCGTCTGCGCGCAGAAAACATCCGCATCAGCGCAGAATTAGATATTACGCGCCGACTACAACAGATGAACTTACCCAAAGAATCAGAACTACAAGCGATTGAAGGTTTAGAAATTGCAGGATTTATGGAACCAGCAGAGCAAGTATGCGGGGATTATTACGATGTACTAAACTGCAACGGAAAAGTTAAAATTGGCATCGGTGATGTAACTGGACACGGATTAGAAAGCGGCGTATTAATGATGATGGTGCAAACCGCAGTGCGGACTTTAATGACAAATAATGAAACCGATACTGTAAAATTCTTAGATACAATCAACCGCACAATCTATGATAGTTTGGAGCGGATGAAGTGTAATAAAAATATGACTCTTTGTTTGCTAGACTATAGCGAACGCACCCTGACTTTGAGCGGTCAACACGAAGAAATGATTGTGGTAAGAAATAATGGCGAAGTAGAGTTAATTGATACGATGGATTTAGGATTTCCGATTGGACTGGACGCCGATATTGCAGATTTCGTATCATCAACTAGCGTCGAGTTGAATTTAGATGATGTTGTTGTACTATACACTGACGGGATTACTGAAGCTTTTGATATCAATAAAGTAGAATACGGTTTAAAGCGGCTTGTAGAAATAGTTAAACAAAACCGCCAGCATTCAACTATTGAAATCAAGGAAACTGTGATTGCGGACGTGAAGCGCCACATCGGGGAGCAAAAGGTGTATGATGACATCACTTTAGTTGTCCTCAAACAAAAGTCTTGAAATTACTATCAAAATCAGTAGGACAGCGCCACCTAAAATCATAGTCCCTGATGACGCTCCGATCGGCTTCCAAATAGTCCACAGTTGCCTGCTATGATATTCAGCACGCAGTCTGTTAAGTTAGTGTGTGTTTTTAGCTAAGCCTAAAGAGTGCCTTTTTTTCTGTATTTTAGGTTTCAGATTCCACTCACTTTTTTTCTGACTGCGCTCAGTCCACATTCAAAAGCTGTCCGCAGTATTGTAAATCTAAAATCTAAAATCCAAAATCTAAAATCGATATGATCGCCCCCAACCTCCCAAATCTCCTGACAAGTATCATCCCTGTCGCACTCCTGCTGCTGCAATTGCCCGCCGCAGCCATTCTTATGTCGCGTTTGATTAAAGGCCCATCGCGCATCCCGCCCCTGGAACCCGATTCGCCGACGCTGGATTTGTTAGGTGCTTGTACTGCGGTAGTACCGACTTTGAACGAAGCCGATCGCATTTCGCCTTGTTTGGAAGGATTAAGCCGCCAAAGTTACGAACTCCGAGAGGCGATCGTGGTTGACAGCTATTCGGTAGACGGAACCGGAGATTTAGTCAAAGCAGCCGCACAAAAAGACCCCCGGTTTCGCTTAATTAACGACGATCCGCTGCCGGCGGGTTGGGTAGGGCGTCCGTGGGCGCTGAATGCGGGTTTTTTGGCAAGTTCCGAGAAGTGCCAGTGGATTTTGGGGATAGATGCGGATACTGTGCCGCATCCGGGTTTGATTGCGAGTTTGCTGAAGACGGCGGCGGCTGGAAATTACGATTTGATTTCGCTGTCGCCGCAGTTTATCCTCAAGTATCCGGGGGAGTTGTGGCTGCAACCGGCTTTGTTAATGACTTTGGTTTATCGGTTCGGGCCGACGGGGACTGGCGGGGATGTGCCGGAACGGGTGATGGCGAACGGTCAGTGTTTTTTGTGCAGGCGCGAGGTTTTGGTGGCTTTGGGGGGCTATGAGGTCGCGAGGGGTTCTTTTTGCGATGATGTGACTTTGGCTCGCTATGCGGCTGCTAAGGGCTTTAAGGTGGGCTTTTTGGATGGGGCTAAGGTGTTGAAGGTGCGGATGTATGAGGGGGCGATCGAGACTTGGAATGAATGGGGTCGATCGCTGGATTTGAAAGATGCTGCTTCGGGCGGTCAAATTTGGGGCGATTTGTGGCTGTTGCTGGCGGTTCAAGGTTTGCCGGTGCCGATTGTGTTGTGCTATTTGCTGTTTGGTTCGCTGCCGCCGGTTGGTGTATTTCCGCACTTTTGGCTGTTGGGATTGAATGTATTTTTGGTTGCAGTGCGATCGGCTTTGTGTTTGGCGATCGCTCCTTCTTACGATCGAACTCAGGCATCGGGTAAATGGCTATTTTGGCTTTCTCCTTTGGCCGATCCGTTGGCGTTTTTGCGAATTCTCATTTCTGCTTTAAATCAGCCTACTCAGTGGCGCGGCCGAAAGTATGAATAATCGTTAAATTTTTCCCGCCCATTAATTATGGTCTGCTGTGCATTTAAATTGTATAATTTCCTCGGATCAGAACTCATTAAATCCTCTTTTTATATCAATTCCGGTGGTATCGGAATGATGTCAAGAGTCAACAGTCAACAGTCAACAGTCAACAGTCAATTAACTTTAATTTATATGACGCGATTTATTCACGATCGCTTTGCCAAAGAATACCTAGAAGAACTGCTTTCACCGATCGGAACAGTCAAGGTCGGTCGCGATGTGACTTCTGAAGTCCGAGAAATCGATGTTTATTTCACTCCAGGTACTGCAATTCCCGAATACTCATCAAGCCTGGGCTTGTTGGGAAAAATGGCTGACACAACTGCAATTTTTGAACCGTTTCGCAATCCGGTAACTGTCAGCGAAGTCTTGAGCTGCATGAGTAAGTTATGGGATTTGCGAGGTGAATTGGAGCGGCAGGCGAGAAGAGAAAATACTCGCTATGATGAGGATCAGTTGCCCCGAATGTGGATTTTGACACCGACAGCATCGAAAGCGCTGGTGGAGGGTTTTGGTGGGATACCAAACCCTGAGAATTGGATCGAGGGAATCTATTTTTTCCCGGAGCACTGGCGAGCAGCAATTGTGGCGATTCACCAGTTGCCAGAAATCCCAGAAACCCTGTGGTTGAGGATTTTGGGGAAAGGGAAAGTACAGCAAAGGGCGATCGGGCAATTAAGTGCTTTAGCAACGGACGATCCGTTGCGGATTATTGCGCTAGAATTATTGTATCGTCTACAGTCACATTTAGTAGTCGAAAATCAACAGGAACCTGAACCAGAAGAGCGGGAGTTAATCATGGCGATCGCACCACTTTTTCAACAACAAATACAAGCCGCACAGCAACAAGCTAGAGAAGAAGGACTAGAACGAGGACTAGAACGAGGACTAGAACGAGGACTAGAACGAGGACTAGAACAAGGACTAGGGCGTCGGTTCAGTATTAGGAGTTGACAAAAAAAGGACTTTATGAAATTAGCCAGTGCATGAGTTCGACTCTA
>NZ_JAUBTI010000098.1:0-2525 GCF_036702415.1 Microcoleus sp. D3_18a_C4
TGAGTTGTCGGAGACTTTCTTGATGACAATATTGCCGATGCCTTTTTGTACGGCTTCACTCAAGGTGACAACTAAATCAGCAGCAACTGCAACACTGGTTGCGTTATCTGCGGGGGTGAAACTGGCGGCTGTCGGCGCTGTGATGTCAGCTAAAACACCTGTGGCTCCGAAAACTCCCAGATAATTAGCAAGGCTGGTACCGCTTGTTTTACTGACGGTAATGCTCTGCAGCGTTTTGGCTGGGTGAGGATTAAACATGAACCCGAATAGGGCAGGATCATTGGCATTCTGATAACCTGTTCCTGCTGTATCACTGCTTCGATCCATTCCGTCGATTAGATAGTAACTCGACGATGTTTCGGTAATTTCGTCAAACCAGTCAGGAACTACTGTGGCTGTGCCTGTCCCATTAGTGCCATCGCTATAGTTAAATGTCACCTGCATCCCAGCACTGCCATTTGTACTGGTGGCGAACAGGTGGATTTGTGAATACTGGTTGGGCGTAACAGCAAAGTTAAAGGATGTGCCGTTAGTTGTAAGAACTTTGGCGTTGTTGCCGTTATTGGTGTTGTTGTAGCCTAGCTGAACGTCGGGACGGAAGGCATTTGCTGCGAAAAAGCCGTTGTCGGGTAAACCATTGCCACTAGCACCGCCTTTCTCGGTTGCAAAGGACTGAGTGATTAAGGTATCTATGTTAGCCCCTCCCGCTGCGTAACCCAATTCGCCTTGTAGGGTGTCTATGGCTCCTCCCGTGTAGTTGATAATGACATCGCGATCGAATACTGATGTGAAGTCAAATTGAACGGGTGAGGCTAAAACACCGCCATAGGTTGCCATTGCTTCGCTGGACAAGGCAAGGGAGGCTTCGATCGCCCCTGTTGTTTTTTCTAATTCCCAGTCGCCCCCTAGTGCTGCATTCCCCGTCTTGTCGGTGGATGCAGCCACATCCGCCCCGGTTATTTCACTGAGGCGTTTTACGAAGTTTGCTCCAACTTCTCCGGCTGCTACATCGCATCCATAAAGTAGAATATCCCCATTTGCTGTCAGCGCACTTCCCCACTGTTTTATCTGATCGCTGAAAGTTTCTAGGTTATTGTCATTGAGTACGTCAGCACCGAGTTTTAAACTGCCTTCGCTGCCGTGAGAAACTATATGAACTGCTTCAATATCTTTTTGATCTGCCAAGGCATTTGTAATTTGGTCGATCGCGCTGAAATTTTCATTTAAAATCACAATTTGAGCGGGATCGATGCCTTGGATCAGGCTTTGATAATCCTGTACAGAGGAGTCTACGAAAATAATTTGCTTGTTCATAGTTGATAAGTTCATAATTGCTGAAATCCTTTATATCTATCGTTTACATCCAAGTCTGGCCGGGGTGGAAACCCCCGCCTCAAATCTTAAGTGCTCTTGCATAGAACTGAATAATTTATTAGTCTTATTGCTCAAATCGCTCGATCGGTACAATTGTTAGCCCGTTCGCCTTTTTCACGGGAAATAAACGTGGAAAACTGATTGTCTTCGCTCACGGCTGACAACATTCGATCGACTTGCGCCCCCCTGGGCGATCGTCATAGCAGCGTGAAACTCGGATTTTGGCGCAATAAAGCCGCCAGCAAAGTAGAACGTGAGCGAGGTAATCCCGATCAGAAGTGAACTTTCACTGACCTCGCGTTGGAATGGGTTTGTTTAACTTAGATGCAACCTAAATGTATCATACCACAGACATATCTTTTATAACATATTTTTATTTAACATTTCGCAACACAACACTTCTGGTTTACGATATCTTTACAATCTAGACATCGTGGGTTCACTTTCCCTGTCTCTATCATTGCTTCGGGCCCCTGCCTTTGTAAAGTCGGAAAAGTCGGATCTTAAAGTCGGAAAAGTCGGATCTTTGCCATGAGGACATAATAAGGTTTACGCTATCTTTACAATCTAGATATCGCCCTTGTTAATTACTTAGGTATTTTAACTGCATATCTCAGGGAATCTACGCGGATATACGCAGATGAAGAGATGTTATTTGATGAGTTCTTCGAGGGATGGAAAAAGCAATTTTTCGGCGCTCACTTTTTCGCAATCGCAAGGCTGTTGAATTGCGGATATTGCTGATACTTTTCCCAGCAGCAATTGGATGCTTTCTATTAGCAATGGTAGAGTTAATAAAATAATTGATGCAGAGACTAGCAAGCTAATTAAGCCGTCAGCCCAATTCCAGTGCAGCCACGCCACGGCGATCGCAGCTAAAATTACTCCAACCGACGAAAAAATGTCGGCGACTGCGTGCAGAAACGCGCTTTTGAGGTTCAAGTCGCCGTGACAGCAGGAATGCAAGCAACAAGCATTAATCGAGTTGATGCTTAAACCGACTATGGCGGTAATTAACATCGGGAGCCCTTCTACTTCGGGAGTTGGGGACTGCAAACGGTCGATCGACTCGGCGGCAATCCAAAGGGCGATCGCCACTAAACTGATACTATTAATTAAAGCAGCAATGATTTCTCCACGGGCGGGCAGGA
>NZ_JAUBTI010000098.1:2625-24167 GCF_036702415.1 Microcoleus sp. D3_18a_C4
TGCCCACCCCACAATCAAATTCACTGTTTGTGGAACAGGCATCTTGCCTGTTCTTGAGAATACTGCCCGATCTCAATACTAGCTTTTTACGGGCGGGCAGGATGCCCACCCCACAATCAAATTCACTGTTTGTGGAACAGGCATCTTGCCTGTTCTTGAGAATACTGCCCGATCTCAATTCGATCGCACAATCTACGGATTTACTTTTGCGTTTGACTGAGGAGTACCAAGTCGCTGTCAAAGTTATTGCTAAAGCTGCTACATCTGAAAAAACGTGACCCGCATCTGCTAATAGGGACAAACTATGAGAATTAAGTGCGGCGATTAACTCTGCTACAAAAAAGCTGCTAAGCAGTACCAATGCTGTTTGTAAAAGTCGCACTTTGCCAATTCTGGGATTTGTATTCTCGCATTGTGCGATATCCTTGGCGTTTTCCGAGTCAAAATTGTCCCTAACTAGAAATGTCATGCAGCAGTCCTTAAGGTTAAACTCGATTTTAAATTAAACATTAAATTAACTATCAATGACCGATTATATACCAAATCCGCACCAAGATCCGGAAAATCCGATCGCAAATTCCCCAAATTCTCAAATAAACGATCGTCCAATTAGCGACAATCACGCAAATACTTTGACAGGCGAATCTTTAGTTGATTTGCGCCGCTACGATCAATCAAAGTTCGATCGGGGAAAGCCTGGTTGGCTAATTTTGCTTTGGTGGTTCGTGCAGGCGATCGCATTTCCTCTCACTCCACACCCTTTTAACGGCATCAGAAGGGGCTTGCTGCGGTTATTTGGAGCGAAAATAGGTCGGGGTGCGATCGTTCGCCCCACGGCTCGTTTTACCTATCCTTGGAAAATTGCAATCGGCGATTACAGTTGGATCGGAGATGATGTTGTATTGTACAGTCTCGATCGAATTGCGATCGGCAAACACTGCGTCATTTCTCAAAAAAGCTACCTCTGCACCGGCACTCATGACCCTCAAGACCCAGCCTTTCGCTTAATCACAGCATCTATTATCGTTAATAACGGCGTTTGGATTGCCGCCGACTGCTTCATTGGCCCTGGTGTAGAAATCGGTGCAAATGCGTTAATTGGAGCTCGCAGCAGCGTCTTTAAAAATATGCCTGCAGGCTTTATTTGCACAGGAACACCTTGTCGTCCCCGCTGTCAGCGAGAAATTAACCAAAGTTCGTAAGACACATTGTACCCGGAAACTAAGGATCGCGAATTAAATAATTTACACAAGTTTGTGGGATGGGCGTCCCGCCCGTCCAGAAAGGGCGGGCGGGACGCCCATCCCACAATAACAATTAAAATTGTAAGTTATTTAATTCTCATTCCTAAGCAGCTTTACAAGCTTGCTGCCGAATAGGAATTTCAATGACGAATTCTATTCCCTTTCCTAATCCAGGCTGGCAGTATAATCTGCCCCCATGCTTTTCAACGATAATTTGGTAACTGATAGATAACCCCAATCCTGTTCCTTTACCGATAGGTTTCGTGGTAAAAAAAGGGTCAAATAGTTTCGGTTGTAAAGTTTCACACACTCCCCGACCGTTGTCACTAATATAAATAGCAACCCAATTCTCGTCAATTACTTTTGTAGAAATTTGAATGCGGTTCGGGTGTTGTTGGATTTCTGCAAAGGAACGCTGCTGATTCGATTCATCTAAAGCATCAATGGCATTGGAAATAATATTCATGAACACTTGATTTAATTGTCCGGCATGGCATTCTACTGGTGGAAGCTGAGCGTACTTTTTTATTAGTTCAATCTCAGGATGCTCTGGTCTTGCTTTTAAACGATGATGCAGGATGGTGAGTGTACTATCAATTCCTTCATGAATATTTACAGCTTTCACCTCTGCCTCATCTAGGCGAGAAAAGATTCGCATAGACTTGACAATCTCCTGGATGCGCTGCGTTCCTAAGTTGATCGAGTTAAGAACTTTGATAAAATCTTCCTCCACAAATTCCAGTTCTATTTCATCCATTACAGCTTGAATCCGAGGGGTGGGATTTACATAATCTTCTTGATACAGATGTATGATTTTTAGTAAATTATGAGCGTACTCTTGGGCATAACCCAGATTGCCAGAGATAAAATTTATAGGGTTGTTTATTTCATGAGCAATCCCAGCCGCCATTTGCCCTAAGCCGGACATTTTTTCGCTGTGGATTAACTTAAGTTGCATTTGTTGTAAATCTTCATAGGCTTGGCTAACTTCTAAAACTTTTTGCTCCAATAAGGTATTTTTTTCTTCTAATTTGTCAGCTAGAACATGAAGCTTTAAATGCAGCTTGACGCGAGCTAATACTTCCTCCTGTTGGAAGGGTTTGGTAATATAATCTACAGCCCCAAGCTTAAACCCTTCAACTTTATTAGCCGTATCCGAGAGCGCAGTCATAAATATAATGGGAATCTGTTTAGTTTCTGGATTAGCCTGTAATCGACGACAGGTTTCAAATCCATCAATCTCTGGCATCATGACATCTAACAAGATTAGATCCGGTAGAGCATATTTGACTCGCTCTAGTGCCATCTTGCCAGATTTCGCAACCCGAACTTCAAATCCTTCTTGGCTTAAGGCATCAGATAAGACACCCAAGTTAGCTGAATTGTCATCAACTATAAGAATCGTACCATTTGCTTGAATTTCTGAATTCATAAACCTTACTTGTAGGACTCAATAAACGTTAAAATCTCTTCATCTTGAAAGTCCTTTGCCATTTGATGCAATCTTTTAGCAAAGGGAATGTATTGGGGATCTATTTCTTCAAGTAATACCGCCTGCTTAACTATTTCTAGGAAATTTCCTTTCATAGCCAGCTCGTATAGCATTTCCATTTCTTTAGCTGGCGGGGCAATTAGCTCATCGGTGTCTGAGGATATCCCCAGTGGCTCTTCATTAGCTTCATAAACCCATTCCAAATCAAGATACTGTTGCAATTTTTGTAGGAGTTCAGTTGCTTGAATAGGTTTGGGAATAAAGGCGTTGCCTCCGGCTTCTAAACTTCTGTATTGATCGGTTTCAAATACGCTGGCCGAAGAGACAATAATAACGGTGTCTTTGAAATTTTCCGATTCTCGAACCCGCTTAATCACCTCGAAGCCATCTAGTTCGGGCATTAATAGGTCGGTAACAATTAAATCTGGCTGCACCTCTAGAATTTTTTCCCAGCCTTCAAGCCCATCGTTGGCTTCAAACACTTCAAAGCCGATCGGACTGAGCAAATTGTTAATTACCGAACGGTTAGCCCATTTGTCATCAATAACTACAATCTTAGGTTGGCGGTCTTTGATGCCGATAATCTGCCCGTGATGGTCGATTTGAGATGTTTTTACCCATTCATCGGCTTGAGGCAGACTAACATCAAACCAGAAAATACTGCCAACATTCATCTCACTTTGAACCTGAATGGTACTGCCCATTAGTTCTACAATCCTTTGGCTAATTGCCAGTCCCAATCCGGTACCCTCCGTCTGCCGTCTGCGATCGCCTACCTGCTCGAATGGCTGAAAGATAGCTTGGAGTTGCTCCTGTGCAATGCCGGTACCTGTATCGCGTATTTCAAAGCGAATTTTTCCTTCTGTGGCAAAACTGACTATAAAAGTGACACTGCCCTCATCCGTAAATTTAATAGCGTTGCTTAAAAGATTTATTAACACTTGCCGCAAGCGTTTTTCATCCGCATGAATACCGATCGGGAGTTCGGGGCTTGAGGGAAAATGAAAGTGAATTCCTTTAAGTTCAGCTCGGATGCGACACATCTCTGCTACACCTTGCAGGAACGCCGGGAAATGAAAATCGGTGGGCATTAGTTCCACTTTCTGTGCTTCAATCTTCGACAAATCGAGAATATCATTGATTAACGTCAGTAAATGCGAACCGCACTGATAAATGACATCAATGCGCGATCGCTCTTCTTCATTCAAGACTTTGGAACGCTGAAGAATCTGCGCGTATCCCATGATGCCATTAAGGGGAGTCCGCAATTCGTGGCTCATGTTGGCAAGGAATTCACTTTTTGCCCGACTAGCTGCTTCTGCGGCTTCCCTGGCTTTTGCCTGTACGATTTCTGTTTGTTTGCGATCCTGGATATCGATGCAAGTGCCAACCCACTCCCGGATGCTGCCATCTTCATTCAGAAGTGGCACCCCTCTAGCTTGGAAATAACGATAGTTTCCATCGGCTCCGCACATTCGATACTGTATGTCAAACAGGCTTCTCGTTTGCACTGCTTCCATCCACACCTGAACTGTTAGTTCGCGATCGTCCGGGTGGATTGTATCTAACCAGCCAAAACCAACCACCTCAGCTTCCGTTTGTCCGTTGTAAGCTCTCATACTCGGTGAATCCTGGCATCTTCCTTCAGGATCGGTTGTCCAGACAATTTGGGAGATGGCAAGGGTTAGCGATCGATAGCGTTCTTCGCTTTGTTTGATAGCATCTTCGGCTTGTTTGCGATCGTGGATATCGGTGCAAGTGCCAACCCACTCCCGGACGCTGTTATCTTCATTTAGAATTGGCACCCCTCTGGCTTGAAAATAACGATAGTTTCCATCCGCTCCCCGGAGTCGATATTCTATGTCATACAGGCTGTTCGTTTGCGCTGCTTCCATCCAGGCCTGATTCGTTCGTTCGCAATCGTCCGGGTGAATTGCATCTAACCAGCCAAAACCAATTATCTCAGCTTCGGTTTGTCCGGTGTAAGCTCTCCAACTCGGTAGATCCGGGCATCTTCCTTCAGCATCTGCTGTCCAGACAATTTGGGACATGGCAGCGATTAGCGATCGATAGCGTTCTTCGCTTTGTTTTAGAGCATCTTCCGCTTGTTTGCGATCGTGGATATCGGTGCAAGTGCCAATCCACTCCCGGACGCTGCCATCTTCATTCAGAATTGGCACCCCTCTAACTTGAAAATAACGATAGTTTCCATCCGCTCCCCGGATTCGATATTCTATGTCAACCAGGGTTTTCATTTGCACTGCTTCCATCCACACCTGAGCCGTTCGTTCGCGATCGTCCGGGTGAATTGCATCTAACCACCCAAAACCATCAGCCATCTGGGCTTCGGTTTGTCCGGTGTAAGCTCTCCAACTCGGTTGATCCACGCATCTTCCTTCAGCATCCGCTGTCCAGACAAGTTGGGAGGTAGCAGCGATTAGCGAACGATAGCGTTCTTCGCTTTGTTTGATAGCATCTTCCGCTTGTTTGCGATCGCTAATGTCATTATTAATTTCCAATTGGGCACAAGGCTTTCCTTCCCCATCGCGCTGTAATGTCCAGCGACTTGCCACAATAATATCCCGACCATCGCGGGTGGTGTGCTGCAGTTCTCCTTCCCAAGTTCCCTGCTGAAAAAACTCTGCCGTTACGATTTCTAACGGTTTAAGAAAGGCTGTTTTCAAGAATGTGTGAATGTACTCCCCGGCTACTTCGGCTTTTGTCCAACCATAGAGCTTTTCTGCACCTTGGTTCCAGTATATGATGCGGTCATCCATATCCCGAATAATGATACCATCGCTGGCTAAGTCCAGTATTTCTAGGGTTTGACGGAGTTTTTGCTCGACTTTTTTGCGATCGCTAATATCTCGTGATATGGCGATAATGCCGAGGATATTGCCATTAGCATCCCGCCAAGGAGTCTTGGTAGTGAAAAAGGTCGCGGTGGTCTCACCCTGAGAGACCTCTTCCTCGTAAGTCTCAGCGATTCCTGTTGCCATCACTTGGCGATCTTTTGCCATAATTGTACGGACACTCTCACTCTCCTGCGGTAGGAATTCCAAATCATCTTTGCCGATGATTTCCTCAATTGGCTTGCCCATGAAGTTTGCCACATTGGAGTTAACGGCAACATAACGCCCTTCCCGATCTTTAACGACAATGAAGTCTGGTGTACTTTCCAAAATTGAGTTGAGCAGTGCATTGCGATCGCGCAGCTCAGCTTCCATTTGTTTGCGATCGTTAATGTTTCGTGCTATGGCGATCAGGCCGATAATATTGCCCTGAGCGTCCCGCCAAGGGGCTTTTGTGGTTAAAAAAGAAGTGGTGCCCTTACCATTAGAAACATCTTCTTCGTAGGTTTCAGTAGTGCCTGCTTTCATGATCTCGCGGTCTTTTGCCATTATTGCAACGGCGGCCTCCGGGGGAAGGAGTTCCGAATCATCTTTACCGATAATTTCCTCAATGGGTCTACCGTAAAAAAAGTTTGCCACCTCGGAATTAAGGGCAACATATCGGCCTTCCCGGTCTTTAACAACTATTATGTCTGGCGTACTTTCCAAAATAGAGCTCAGCAAGACGTTGCGATCGCGCAGCGCAGCTTGCTGTTCGCGCAGAGCTTCTTCAGCTTGTTTGCGATCGGTAATATCTGTATTAGCTCCAACCCATTCCCGAATTGAACCATCCGCGTTCAGAATGGGTACACCACGACAACTCATGTAGCGATATTCGCCGTCATAGCGGCGCATACGAAATTCAACTTCATAAAACGAGCGATTAGCAACAGCAGTTGACCAGGCAGTGACCATAGACGAGCGATCGTCTGGATGGATAGCGTTGATCCCACCCCCTCCCTTGTAATCATCAAATGTCTGTCCTGTAAATGCACTCCAAGTAGGTTGCTCGATCGCCATTTCCCCGTCGGCATGGCAGTTCCAAATAATTTGAGCGCTGGCTTCCATCAAAGAACGAAATCTTTCTTCACTTTGTTTCAGGACATCTTCTGCGTTTTTGCGATCGCGAATATCCCGCGTAATAGTGGCAATCCCTACCGGTTCATTAGTCTCTGGATGTCTGACCAAAAATAGGGTGTAGTCTACCAGAATGGGTTGACCTGTCTGGAAATGTCTGAAGCGGAAATCACTCCGCCAACTTCCCTCTTGGATTACAGCAGGCAGAATAGACTGCTGTAAAAAGTCAATATCTTCTGCCATAAAGAAGTCGGTAATGTGTTTGGTTTTGGCTTCGTCCAAACTACTGAGTCCCACCAAATCCAGACCAGCCTGATTCACGAGTATAGGGCGACCATCCATTGAGGCAACGCCAATAAAGTCACGGCTATTCTCGATCGTTGTAACAAGCAATTGCCGCTCTTCCTCTGCTTTTTTGCGATCGCGAATATCCCGCACAATAGTGGAAATAAACTCGACTTCACCCGCTTCGGTTTTGTGAACGATCAAAACCTGGGAGACTGGAATTTCTTCCCCATCGCGTGAGAAAAATAGGATTTCACCAGCCCACCTACCCTCTCGCAAGGCGGTGGGAATTATTTCGTTGTGGAACTTTGCTTTTGCCGAGGGAGCTAATATAGAATCTATAGTAAATGGCGATCGTGCTTCCTCTGATGACATCCCCAGCATTTCCTGTCCGGCTTTGTTGAGATAGACACTATGCCCAGCCGCATCACAAACTCCTACTAAGTCGGAAGTTGCTTCCAAAATTGCCGTCAGTCGTGCCTGCTTTTGTTCTGCCCGCTTGCGATCGCTAATTTCAATCACAAGGGCACCAACACCAAAAACCTTGCCATTTTCATCCAGCAAAGGATAGTAAGATCCTTGCCAGTAGCGCAGGATTCCTGGTTCTTTGGGCGTTTCACCCACTAATTCATAGTCCAGAATGGGCTTGCCTGTATCCAGAATGCCTTGCAGCATCGGTTCCACAGTGGGAGCCAATTCTGGCAGCACTTCACGCACTGACCTACCAATATGGTCTGCCACACAAACGCCATTCATTTGGGCCAAAACTTCGTTAATTTGGACATACCGGAGTTGGCGGTCAAAAATCAGCATTCCGGCATCTGCGGCAGCAAAAAAAGCGTCGAAGTGAGCCTGCCGCAATGCCTGTGCTGTTGCGCTCTCTTGCTGTGGCGGTTGGGTGTTCTCTGGTGGGAATTTGCTCATGTTGGCTCGTGCATTTCAGCTTTTATTCTAGAACTTCTGTCCAATTGTGCGATCGCAAGGTTTTCCTTTTTTCCTATTTGGGTACTGAAGAAAACGTTCAGTAGCGCGACTATTAGGCTTTCAATCTGCGATATATGTATCCCTTGCGATACTATTTCCCTTAATTATTCGGATGTATCGCCCTGAATTTCTATTGCTCATCAATTCTATCGGTAGAACATTGGTGACAACTTAAGCTAGGGAAGCATTTGTCCATCAGCAATTATGCTGATAAATTACTCATATTTTGCGTGGAGAACTTAGAGGTGGGCGATCGAGGAATCAGGGCGATCGCCATATTTATGCCCACCCACCCCCCAATCGCCAATTTTCCACTCCTAAATAAGCAAAGCAGTATTTTCAGTAAATTTACGGATTGACAAATGCAATTAAGTTATAATGTCTCCCCCATATCGGTAGAATACCAAGTATTCTTGGAACGTTATCAATTTTAGCTAGAGCGGTTAAATTTTCACTTAGATAATACACAAGACCGACGCAACTGGCCGAGTAATAGCAATATCTCTCCCACCAGTTAAACTCATTGTACTACTTGGATATTTGACTTGTCCACTTAAATAGTCATTGAATAATTCCCGCTTAAATTGATAACGGAACTTTAAAAAAACTTTAGTGGAGAGTATGATAAAATCGCATAGAGTTAATGTTGAACAAATTTAGTATAGCAATCCTTGCAGGAGTCATAAATTTTTTCCCCCACCCCAACCCTCAGAGCGGGTTCGGGGAGGGAGTAAGAAATTCACAAATGATGCGATGATTGCTATAGAGGGTTCGCTTTAATAATAGATGAGTTGCATATCGTCTCGCGAAAAAGTGGCACAATAACCGCAGGTTTGGGAAGACAAGGTATCCGAAAAATTGGCAAGGGGGATAACTGCGTAGTATGAGGAACCCCATATCTCTGTAAAAAAATCAGTTTTTTTACCAAAATAGGCTAACATTTGTGATAAAGACTTCAGTATTTTATTTTTAAATGGGACACTGAGGACTTTATTGTTTACTACTACCAACTTAAAAAATGACAACACCAAAAACATTAGAACCGGAATTTGAATTTAATACAATACCAGAAGAAGTATTGACACATATTTCCCAAATATTTACAGCCACCCTATTTAAAATAGGTGATAATCCTGTATCGCTGCAGTCACTGGTGGAACTAATTGTATTGTTTATGGCTATCCTTGTCATAGCACGCTCTTTTACGAACTTTCTTAAGGAAAGCTTGCTTGTTAGACTGGGAATTGACGAGGGAAACAGGGAAGCGATCGCAGTAATTATTGGGTATTTAATAGTAGCTTTGGGGGTAATAGTCGCCATCCAAAGCATCGGCTTCAACCTCGCTTCTTTTGCAGTAGTTGCGGGGGGATTGGGAGTGGGAATTGGCTTCGGAATCCAGGATTTAACAACTAATTTTGTCAGTGGCTTAACGCTGCTTTTAGACAGACCGGTGAAAGTCGGAGACTTTGTGGAATTAGAAGGATTAATGGGAATCGTCAAAAAAATCTCGATTCGCTCGACCATCATCCAAACCAATGACGACTCCAGTGTCATAGTTCCCAACAGCAACATGATTAGCAACAAAATTGTTAACTGGAGTTACGAAAACTCCCTACTCTGTCTGCGAGTTCCCGTAGAAGTAGCCGAGAATAGTAACCCGCTGTTAGTGACAGAAACTCTGTTAAATATTGCTTACGCGGAAGCAGGAGTTTTGTACGAACCGAACCCGAAAGTATTGTTTGTCGAGTTTGGTGATGATAGTTTTAAATTTGAACTTTTAGTTTGGACGGACAGGCCGACTGAAAGAGAAGTAATTAAAAGTTCTTTGAATTTTGCAATTGAATACAATTTCCGCCAGCAAAAAATCGAATTTCCGTTCAATGACAGAGAAATTTATTTGCAAAACCCCGAAGTTCTGTTGTCAATGTTCAACAAAAAAGAAACTGCAATTGACCTCCCGAACAGTTACACGGAAAACGAGCAAAAACAGCCAATTTTTGCCGAAAAACTGAAAAAACCATCGTCGCTTAGCTGTTTGCTGCGAGAGGTGGAATACTTTGAAAATCTGACCGATCTGGAATTGCGGCAATTGATTGAAGTTGGATACCGCAAACGGCTGCGATCGCAAGAATATTTGTTTCACGAAAACGACCCCGGAGATGCTTTTTACATGATTCTTTCAGGTTCCGTAGAAGTTTTTGTAGAAGCTATTGACAAACATCTGAATAACCTCGGTTCTGGTCAGTTTTTAGGGGAACTTTCTTTGATGTTGGGAATCCCCCGAACTGCTTCGGTAAGAGCTTTGGAAGAAACAATTTTGTTTGCGATCAATAAAGAAGGTTTCCAGAAAGTTTTAACTGAACGACCGGATTTATCTGAACAGATTATTCAAGAAATAGTCAAACACAAAGAAGAACTCCGCGAGAGACAGCAATTATTGCGACAACTGGAATTGGTAGATGCAGCAGAAGAGGAGGAAAATCCTGTAGAATGGGTGAGAAAACGGGTAAAAAATCTATTTAGTCTTTGAAATAATTTCTATGACGCGATTTATTCATGACCTCTTTGCCAAAGAATACTTGGAGGAATTGCTTTCGCCGCTCGGAACGGTTAATATCGGCCGCGATGTGAGTTCCGAAGTTCGAGAAATCGATGTTTACTTCACTCCCAGCACCGCAATTCCCGAATACTCAGAAACGTTGGGATTGTTGGGAAAAATGGCAAAGACAACTGCAATTTTTGAACCGTTTCGCAATCCGGCAAACGTCAGCGAAATTTGTAGCTGTCTGGGCAAGTTATTGGACGTGCGAGGTGAACTGGAGCGAAAATTTAGGAGAGAAAATACTCGCTATGATGACGCTCAGTTACCAAAACTGTGGATTTTGATGCCCACAGCATCGAAAGCATTGGTAGATAGCTTTAATGCGATACCAGACACAGAGAATTGGATGCAGGGAATTTATTTTTTGGGGGAATCTTTGCGGACTGCAATTGTGGCGATTCACCAGTTGCCAGAAACTCCAGAAACTCTGTGGTTGAGGATTTTGGGCAAAGGGGGAGTGCAGCAAAGGGCTATTTCCCAATTAAGCGCTTTAGCTACAGACGATCCGTTGCGGATTATCGCGCTAGAATTGCTGTATCGGTTACAGTCAAATTTGGTAACCGATGCGCCACAAGAATTACAGCCAGAAGAGCGGGAGTTAATTATGGCCATTGCACCACTTTTTCAACAACAAATACAAGCAGCACAGCAACAAGCTAGAGAAGAAGGACTAGAACAGGGACTAGAAGAAGGACTAGAACAAGGACTCGAACGAGGCAGACAAGAACAACAGCGCTTAATCTTAGAAAACTTTCTGCGAGTTCGATTTGGAGAATTAAGCCCGAAAATGACTGTTTTTCTCTCTCCAATATCCAAGTTGGCGGCGGCGGAATTTACAGTGCTGTTGCTGGCAATATCGATGCTGACAGTCGATGAATCTGGGCGGGAAGCAGCGGTTAAATTGTTGGCTGAAAGTGCGTTGCAAATGCGATCGCCTGAATTGGGCGCTATTCTGCCTACAGCCGTTACTAATTTATTGGCCTTGCCTGTGGCAGAATTGACATTGTTTGTAGAACAACTGCCACAGTTATCGGCGGATGAATTGAGGGACAGGTTAGGAAAAACACCTGACTAAAACCTGCGATCGCAGCCATAAAGGGAGCTCGCTCTTTATGGCATTTAAATAATTATCCAATAAAATTCCTAGATTTTGTCGATCGCACTTTAGGAATTGGACTGCGGGCCTAAAATCAAATGCAGCAGACCATCGATCAGTCGATCGCGCTCCATTGGGATAATCTCTTTACCGTGCATCATATGCTGCATTAACTGAAAATATACCAAAGCTCCGATAAAAATCCGCGCAGTTGCCTCGGGATCGGGCAATTGTAACTCTGAATGCGATGCCAAATAATCCGCTAGCCGCTCGATACCCGGTTTAGCTAAGTTTTTCACAAAAGTCTGCGCTAGCTGGGGAAAACGCCCTGATTCCGCAATCACTAACCTCACAAAATTGAGATATTCTGGTTCATGGGTCGCCTGATCCAATATAGTTGTGGCTGCGAATCGCAGCGCTACGGCCGGTTCTTCATCCAGAACTGTAAAATGGACTTTTTCTCGCGCCAGCCGCTGTACCAAAGCCGCGAATAATCCTTCTTTATCTGCAAAATAGCTGTAAACCGTGGCTTTGGAAACTCCCCCCGTCTTCGCTACCTTGTCCATACTCGTGCCCGCGTAGCCGTGGGCTAAAAATTCTTGCATCGCACCTTGCAGGATTTGCTCGCTCTTGTCACCTCCTGCTGCGTCTGCTTCGATCGGTTTTGTCCTTGCCATACCTTGCTTCTGTAATTTTTATTTGGGAGCTTGACATTATTATGCTGAACGGTTTAGTATTAAAACATATCGTAACTAAACCGTTTAGTTTTATTTTCTCACAAAGAGGTATGTCATGGTACACCAACCAACAGCAGACGGCTTATCCTCAAATCCATCCCTAGTTAAAAAACTCCTAGTTGTGGCAGCAGTAGCAACCCTGGGGGCAGCGGGAACAACAGGCTACACGATTTGGCGATCGCGCATACCCGATCCCAACGCCGTAGCCGCAGCAGCAGCCGTCACAGCATCCCAATTAAAAACAGTTACAGCCTTGGGGCGACTCGAACCCAGAGGAGAAGTAATTAAAGTCTCCGCCTCCGGTGCAGCCGAAGGAAACCGGATCGATCGACTCTTAGTCAAAGAAGGAGACAGGGTGAAAACAGGTCAGGTGATCGCAATTTTGGACAGCCGCGATCGCCAGCAAGCTGCCCTCGACCAAGCTCAAGAACAAGTGCGCGTCGCCGAGGCAAACCTAGCAAAAGTGAAAGCTGGAGCCAAAAACGGCGAAATTCAAGCCCAGAAAGCAACCATTGCCCGCATAAGAGCCGATCGCAGCAACGAAATCACAGCGCAACAGGCGATCGTGGCGCGTCTAGAAATCGATCGCAGCACCGAAATAGCAGCGCAACAAGCCACAATTGCGCGGTTGAGGGCCGAACAACAAGGAGAAATTCAAACCCAACAAGCCACAATTGCCCGTCTACAAGCCGAACTCCGCAACGCCAGAAGCGAGGATCAGCGCTACTCCCAACTGTATGAACAGGGAGCAATTTCCGCCTCAACTAGCGACAGCAAAAGCCTCGCCGCCGAAACAGCCCAACAGCAAATCAACGAAGGAAAGGCAAAACTGAATCAAATTCGCCAATCCCGCCAACAACAAATTAACGAAGCCCAAGCCAAACTAAATCAAATTCAACAATCTCGCCAACAACAAATTAACGAAGCCCAAGCCAAACTCAGCCAAGTTGAGCAATCTCGACAACAGCAAATCGACGAAGCCAAAGCAAATCTCGATCGCATCGCCGAAGTGCGTCCCGTTGACATAGCAGCAGCCGCCGCCGAAGTCAGTTCCGCCGCTTCAGCCGCCAAACAAGCCAAAGCCAATCTGGATCTAGCTTACATCCGTGCTCCCAGAGACGCCCAAGTCCTGAAAATTCATACGCATCCGGGGGAAAAAGTGGGAAACGACGGCATTGTCGAACTCGGACAAACTCGCGAGATGCTGGCTGTTGCGGAAATCTACGAAAGCGATGTGGACAAAGTACGCCTCGGACAAACCGCCAAAATTACTAGCGATGCTTTGACAGGCGAATTGCGGGGAACTGTCGAACATATTGGTTTGCAAGTGCAGCGGCAAAACATTGTTAACACCGATCCTTCGGCGAATATTGATGGTCGAATTGTGGAAGTAAAAGTGCGCTTAGATGAAGCTTCCAGCCAGAAAGTAGCGGGATTCACCAATTTGCAAGTCAAAGTGGCGATCGGGGAAATTAAGGATTAAGAATTTTTTAACCACAGAGAGCGCTGAGGACACAGAGGAAGAGAATAGAGAGATGAATCATTCTGACTTAATTATTAAAGATTAAGAATTGTTCCAACATCAGGTTGCTGTCTTTAATCCAAAATCCGAAATCTAAAATCTAAAATCATATGCTTGGACTCATCCAACCCTTACAACAATTAAGACGCAGAACTTCCCTCGGATGGCTGCAACTGAGTCACGACAAAGGGCGAATGCTGGTTGCAGTAGCCGGAATTGCCTTTGCTGACGTTTTGATGTTCATGCAGTTAGGCTTTCAAAATGCGCTTTACACCAGCAATACCCGGCTGCATCAAAGCTTGGAAACAGACTTAGTTTTGATTCACCCCCAAGCGCGAAATCTGATTAATTTGTCTTCCTTCCCCCGGCGCAGATTGTATCAAGCAATGAACGTACCGGGCGTGAAATCAGCCGAGCCGCTTTACGTGAAAATTGCTAACTGGAAAAATCCCGAAACTCGGCGCGAAACGTCGCTGATGGTGGTGGGTTTCAATCCGAATCGCCCTGCGTTTGCGCTTCCAGAAGTTAACCAAAATTTGAGCGCGATTAAATTGCCGGATACTGTGTTGTTCGATCGAGCTTCTAGGGGAGATTACCAAGGGACGATCGCGCAAATCGCTGAAGGCAAAGTCGTTAAAGCTGAGGTAGAGCGACGCAGGATTAACGTCAGCGGTTTATTCACAGTTGGAGCATCTTTTGCCGCCGACGGTATTTTGATGACTAGCGATCAAAATTACCTGCGCCTGTTTGCGAGACAAAACGCCGCGAGTGTTAATGCCGGATTAATTCAACTGCAACCGGGTGCTGACCCCGTGGAAGTTCAACAAGTTTTGAAAGCATACTTACCGCCGGATGTCAAGGTATTAACCAAACAAGAATTTATCGATTTTGAGAAAAACTATTGGGCTAAGAATACTGCGATCGGCTTTGTGTTTAATTTAGGCGTCGCGATGGGTTTTGTAGTTGGGGTGATTATTGTTTATCAAGTTCTCTCAACCGATGTCAGCGACCACATGGGAGAATACGCTACTTTTAAAGCGATGGGCTACCGCAATGTTTATTTACTCGGCATCGTTTTTGAAGAAGCTCTAATTCTTTCCCTCCTTGGTTTTTTGCCCGGAGTAGGAGTCTCTTTCGGACTCTACTCTTTAACTCGCCAAGCTACAAATTTACCGCTTTATATGACGCTGCTTAGAGCATTTATAGTATTACTTTTGAACGTAATTATGTGTACTATTTCGGGAGCAATTGCCACTCGCAAGCTGCAATCAGCAGATCCAGCAGATATGTTTTAAGGGAAAATGAAGAATATCATGTCCTCACGATTAACCATAATATTCCGGTCGGGGCGGGTTTTTGAGATGGTCAATTATTGGCCGGTATTGTTGGTGAACCCGCCCCTACAAAAATCGAGGTCGCTCGACCGGACATGATATAAGTGAGTCTGAAGGACACTAAATCCGGGTTATAAAACACTTTATCATACTCGGTGATTGAAACCTTTCCTACACAAATGAAGTCCGCCTCCGCAGACTAAAAAATAAAGGGGTATTAAAGCTAAATTTGGTAGAAATTCCTGAGTACCAACATATTTTTTGTCAACTTATTTTCTTCTTTTTACTCGGCTATTTAGGCGATGTAAGCGATGAATCATTCAATCTCAAACCTCAAACCAAGAAGTTATGAATTCTACTACTCTCGACCCGACAACCAACGCCTTACAGATTCCTGCACCTATAATTTCCGCGCACCAACTAGACCACTACTTCGGTCAAGGTCAACTGCGAAAACAGGTACTTTTTGACATTAATCTCGACATTAATGCAGGTGAAATTGTGCTAATGACGGGGCCTTCCGGTTCGGGAAAAACAACGCTTTTAACTTTGATTGGCGGGCTGAGATCCGGTCAATCGGGAAGTCTCAAAATTATCGGTCAAGAGATGTGCAAAGCGAGTTCAGACCAATTGGTAAAGGCGCGGCGCAAAATTGGCTATATTTTTCAGGCGCACAACTTGCACCGGAGTTTGACGGCGCTGCAAAACGTGCAGATGGGTTTGGAAGTTCACGGGAATTTGTCGCGTTCCCAAATGCGCGATCGCTCTGCAAAAATGCTAGAGTTAGTAGGACTGGAACAGCGGATTAACTATTATCCAGATGATTTGTCGGGGGGACAAAAACAAAGAGTTGCGATCGCCCGCGCTTTGGTCAGTCAACCGCAAATTGTTTTAGCTGACGAACCAACAGCCGCCCTGGACAGCAAATCCGGTCGCGAAGTGGTGAATTTGATGCAGCAACTGGCTAAAGAGCAGGGATGTACTATTCTGTTAGTAACCCACGATAACCGAATTTTGGATATTGCCGATCGCATCGTTCACATGGAAGATGGAAAATTAGCCTAATTTTTAAATTTCCGAAGAATAGACATCATATCTAATCCGTTGACATCGGAATTATGCATCTCTCTCTTCTCTTTCTCTGTGTCCTCTGTGCCCTCTGTGGTTTAATCATTCCGATACAACCGGAATAGACATCACCCATAACTACCCCATTTTCAATTTTGGATGTCAAAATTTAATCCAAAATTGCCCAACCCCAATCTAAACTTGTCCTGGGACTGTTCACTAATTGCTAACAACTAATCCTTGCCGGTAAATCCCCAAATTTTGCAGGTACATTGCTTCGAGTTTGGGCATCGACGATTCTACAGAACCGCCATAACGCCGAAAAGAAGGCCAGATGTAAGCGAGTTTTCTCACTGCTGACTCCAATCGACCCGCTTCTATATCTTCTAATGCACCTTTTTCTCGGATTAACTCTATAGCCATCAAATCTTGATTTTCTGGGCTGAAATCGCGGACGCCAAATTTTTTGGCAAATCTGTCCCAAGTTGTACTCAGAAACTGATATCGTCCCGCTGCGTCGGAACAGAGTTTTTTGCCGTAGCGGTGGCCGCACCTCATTTCTCTGGGATGATCTTGAAAGCTGACAAATTTCGTGCCGGTGTACTGGATGCGGTAGCCGTCGGGGCTAGCGGTTCCTTCGGCGGCTGCTATGGTGTCGAGAAAGGCTTTGACTCGAAGTTCGGGCGCGATGCTATCGAGTCTGCTATCCTGTCTCGGATCTGGTGAATTCAGGGTTGCAGTTTCGGGCGATCGATCGCGATCGATGTTATCTTCTCCTTTGTCTGGTGAATTGAGGGCCGCAACTTCCTGCTGGCGTTTCGGGGCGGGCGAGCTTTCTGCCGAGACCGATTGCCCCCACAGTCTCGGCGTCATTCTACCTACTAAGAAAAAGCACAAACAGATTAAGAAACCCCAAGAGAGTTGAAAACGAAGGCGTTTGGAGCGATTCCCGCCCCGAACCGGCCACCGGTGAAGGGGGAGTGTTGCGGGCAAAATTTTCGTTTGCTGGCCGAAGGCGAACAGCGATTTCAGCGCTACCAAGGTTTGCTGGTAGAAACGCGGTGGAAGTTTCCGAGCTCTCATCGCTGCGGCGAAAGTCTCCACATCTGTCAAAGTAACTTGTGCCAGTGGTTTTGCGACAAACACTCGAAAATGGTTGGCCGCCTGCCAGCTAAAGCGCCGGTTGCGGGGGGATTTACCGTTTACCCACAGGCGAATTAGCTCCATGTCTGACATAGGGAGCAGGTGGCTTCCCAGATGTTTTGATGCGTACAAAAGTACCTCCTGATATGAGTTCAGGTTGAAATATCCCAGTTTGTGGACTTGAGATTGGTTTCACCGTTGCAATTCGGGACTGGCAAGGAAACAAATCTTTTTCGGGGCGATCGCAAACTTCAAATTTTTCGGTCATCACCGAAGGGCAGCGACAGGGATCAAGATAAACTGGTTTCAACCATATCCAGTGATACTACTAAGTGTTCGCCCGGTCAAGTTCACGGGCAGATTTGGCGATGGGTTGAGTCTAAAATTTAGTGATTCCACAGACCTCGCCGTCCCAACTGACATAGGTTTCAAGGTGCTGGCATCCGGCTGACTCAAAAGTGAGCGATCGCATTTTTTTGTATCTAATATTAAGAATTCTACCGGTGTTTGGGCCCGGAGGATTCCTCAGCTTGAATGCCGATCAAATTTTTGCGTTTTGCCAGCATCAGGGAACCGTAGCGGTTAGCCCAAACTTGAGTAAACTCAGCACCTAAGAAGAGAATCTGAGCTGAATAATTGATCCAAAGTAAGATAATCACGAACGATCCCGCAGCACCGTAGGTAGAGGCAATACCGCTACCTCCGAGGTAAACTCCAATTATGGATTTGCCGATCGTAAACAGCACGGAGGTGATGGCGGCGCCGATCCAAACATCATTCCAGGCAAGATGGACATCGGGCAAAAGTTTGTAAATTAAGGCAAAAAGCAGCGTAACTACGCCAAAGGAGAGAGCAAAGTCCACAATCTGCCAAATGCCGACTGGTAATTGCAGCAAGCCGTTCAACCAATAGCTGACGGCGGCTAAAATGGCACTAATTACTAAAGATACTAGCAGTAGAAAGCCTATGCCTAAAATCATGGCAAAAGACAATACGCGGTCTTGCAGAAATCCCCAGATTCCTCTTCCGGGGGGCGGTGAAACATTCCAAATAGTATTGAGGGCTTCTTTGAGATTAGTAAATACGTTGGAAGCCCCCCACAAAAGTGTAGCGATACCTACTAAAGTCGCAATCATTCCCGACTTTGGTTCGGAGGCTTTGAGGATGAGTTCTTGGACGGTTTCGGCGCCTTCTTTGCCGATTAAACTTTGGAGTTGGGTGACGATTTGACCTTGGGCTGCGTCTGCACCAAAGACTAAACCGGCGATCGCAATTACGATAATTAGCAGCGGGGCGAGGGAGAAGACTGTGTAATAGGCTAGGGCGGCGGCTAGGGTTGGCGCTTTATCTTCTTGCCATTCAGTAAAAGTTTGTTTGAGCAGCGATATGACTGTTTTTAAGTTCACGGTCTTTGGTTTCCTTATACTTAGCGTTCACCCAGGGATTTTAAGAGGTTAGGAGTTTTTTAGCGTCGGCCACAAGATAGATTTATCGATTAGCAAATTCGGAAAATTACTTTTATGTCAGATTCCCACACAACTGTTAACAGCACCGATGTAAAATTGTCTAAAAAAGCAATTTCTTGGGCTAAATTAAGCGCATTAGTAGCGGTGGTCAATTTCTTGCTGGTGCTTTTCCATTTCAGTTACCTTCAGTTGCGCCCTGTTTATCAGAGCTTTTTTCCGGGTTTAGTTAAAATTTATGACCCGATTAAAGGCATTGATTCGAGTTTAGCAAATCCCGAATATTTGAAAAGCGCTGACCAGTTTTGGCGAATTGATACGTTTTTTATCGGTTTTTTTGGGGCGGAATTTTTGATTAAAAGTCTGTTCCACACCCGCCGTAAACCGGGGGTAACTTGGTTGGATTTTGTGCTCAGGCGCTGGTACGAGGTGTTTCTGGTGATCCCGATTTGGCAGGGATGGCGGATTCTGCCAGTATTGGTGCGGCTTCACAAGTCGGGTTTGGTGAATCTCGATCGCGCAGTTGCTCAAGTTACCTACGAACCGGTGGCTTATTTAGCCAATACGATCTCGGAATACATGATGGTGCGGTTTATCAATCAAGCTAAAAATTCGATCAAACAGGGCGACGCGGCGCAGATGTTGCTGGCGCAGCAGCCGTACCTTCACGTCAATCAGGAAAATACGATCGAACAAATTACCAAGCGGATTTTGGATCTGACAATTTACAAAGTTTTGCCGCAGGTGCAACCGGATTTGGAAGAATTGCTGCACCACAATTTGGAAACAACAATCAAACAGTCGGATTTTTATCAAATCCTGCAAAATTTCTCTCCGATTAACATTTTGCCGACGGAGATGACGGAACAGCTAGCGAATTATTTGGCTCAAACTGCTGTGGATGTGGTATCTACTACTTATGAAGACGATAAAGGTAGAAAAATTCTAGATAATTTCAGCCAAGAATTTAATCAAAGTTTGCGGCGGGAATTGCAAGATGAGAAAACTCTTGGGGAATTGCAGTCGCTGCTGTCGGATTTGTTAGAAGAAGTGAAGTTGAATTACATTCAAGGCGGGTTGAAGTCCGATCCGGTGCAGACTTTTACGGAAATTAACTCGCTCCGGGGAGTAAGGGAGAGTTGATACAGCAATGAGTTCCGGTTTGGTGAATTAGATTTTTTTTACTCACATCTTGCACCATTTTCAAGAACAGGCAAGATGCCTGTTCCACAAGAGATGAATTTGGTTGTGGAACAGGCATCTTGCCTGTTCCTAAACAAGTAATTGAGAATGGTACAATCATCTTGTACCATTGTCAAGAACAGGCAAGATGCCTGTTCCACAAGAGATGAATTTGGTTGTGGAACAGGCAAGATGCCTGTTCCTAAAAAAGTAATTGAGAATGGTGCAATATCTCGGTTAAAACGAACCGCGAAGACGCGTTAGCGAAGCGGCGCGTAAGCGAAGCGGCGCGAAGGAAGAGAAGAGAAAGAGTTCACAATCTCTACGGGTAAGGTGCGCTGGGCGCACCTACGAATACGGGTAGTGCGGATATCCACAATGTCGGGCGATCGATCTATCTCAATCCCCAGCTAAAATAAAATAATTAACTTAAAACATCTATCATATTAGATATCTATCTTGAACAACCTTACTTGCCTGGAAATACAAGTAGCCCAAACAATGCTGAGATTAGCAATGTTGCTGGGCTTAACACTTTTAATCGCCTTTTTTGTGGCGTCAGAACTAGCATTAGTATCAGCCGATCGCCATCAAATCCGCCAACTTGCTCACTCGGACGATCGCCCAACCGCTAAAACCGCCGAACTCGTCCACCAAGCTCAAAACAACATACCGCATTACCTGTCTGTGACCCAAACTGGCACAACAGCAGGGAGTTTGCTGTTGGGTTGGTTGGGTGAGGGAGCGACTGTACACTGGATCGAACCGTGGATCGACAAATTGCCGATCGGTCATTTCTCGGCCGTGCTGACTGCTCATTCGATCGCAGTTCCCGCAGCTTTTATCTTAGTAACTTACGTAGAAATAGTCTTAGGAGAACTAATCCCCAAAGTATTAGCAACCCACGCCCCAGAACGCACCGCTTTGCTGTTGATGCCGGCCCTCGAACTCTGCTCAAAATTACTGTGGCCGCTGCTAGCAATTCTCAACGGTACCGTGCGGCTGCTGACTGGTTGGATTACCAGTAAAGAGTCTCAACCGCTGGTGTCCTCTTCCCAGGCAACTTTCGTTCCAAAAGATGCTCATTCAGCACTAATTTCTGGCAATTGGGAAGTGACAGCAGTTAACGAAAAACTCGGGTTAAACCTGCCGACTGACCAAGCTTACCAAACAATCGCCGGATTCGCGATCCACAATTTAGGTAAAATGCCCAATCAAGGCGATCGGCTATTGTGGGGCGAGTTGGAAATAGAAGCAGCAAATGTAGTAGAAGGCAGTTTAGAAACCGTGCTGCTGCGTCAGGTAACTCGCCCGTTATTTGAGATTCAGCAGCCAGAACTTGTGTTAAGGATCGCGAATTAAATAACTTACAATTTTAATTGTTATTGTGGGATGGGCGTCCCGCCCGTCCAAAAAGGACGG
>NZ_JAUBTI010000099.1:0-24163 GCF_036702415.1 Microcoleus sp. D3_18a_C4
TGGGATGGGCGTCCCGCCCGTCCAAAAAGGACGGGCGGGACGCCCATCCCACTTTCAAGAGTGGAAGTTATTTAATTTTCATTCCTTATATCGGTTAGGTGTTCTTTGGCCGTACACCCTAAATATATAGGTTCTCCATCCAGGAGTGAATTGCGGGTGAGGCACTGCACTCACCGCGAATAATTAGGTTAACTTACTTGGCTTGAAAATTGTGGTAAGGTGCGCCGAAGAGCACCCTACTTTACCACAATCAATCTGGCAATCATGAGAATTGAGACCCGTGCCTGATGTCAAAAAGGTCGATCGACTTAATCAGGAAGACAAACATCCGGGGCGCACAAACTGGGGAAATCCAAAGTTGTGACTTCCAGCGTATCCAACTCAATTCTCCGAATTACATGATTGTTCGTATCAGCAACAAACAAATGAGGCCCGATCGCACTCAACCCTGAAGGTTCAAAAAATCGAGCCTTGAGACCTTTAGCATCAACCAAACCTGCAGTACCATCTCCAATCATCGTTCTGCACGTACCGCCCCGGTGGTCGATCCGCTTAATTTTGTGATTGTAAGTATCAGCCACCCAGAGGTAATTTTGAGCGTATTCAACACCCAAACAGTGCTGCAACCTTACCTCCTCAGCGCGACCATCTTTATCCCCAAAACCAAACAATTCACCGCTACCGCAGACTGTACGCACCTTGGGGTCTTCATCAATACCCACAGCGCGAATCGAACTAATTTCGCTGTCAGCAACAAACAACTCCGATCGATCCGTAGACAGGCCGCTGGGCTGAGAAAAAGCAGATTCTGCAAGACTTCCGTCAACACAGGATTCTCGGCCAATACCTGCATAAGTGGCGATCGTGCCAGTGTCTAACTGCATTTCCCAAATTTGGTGGGAACCCGCCATTGCAATAAAAAGTCTATTTCCAACTCTTTCTAAATCCCAAGGCGAATTCAATTGCGTTTCTAAACCCTTGCCGCTGCGGGGTGCAATTTCGTGACTTTGTTCGCCGGTACCAGCAACAGTTTCTACCCGTTGAGTCGTAAAATCAATCTTTCTGACAGCATGATTTTCCGTATCAGCAACATATAGAATTTGACTTTCTGCATCAAAAGCCATACCTTGAGGTGCAAAAAACTCAGCCTCTTCAAAGTTCCCATCAGTTAAACCCGGTTTACCGCTACCGATAACGTGCAGCACCTCACCTTCGAGGGTGCTGACAACAATCCTATTGTGGCCGGAATCGGCAATAAATAAGCAAGAACCGACTAAGTTTTGGATGACTGAATTAGCAGGCCCCGGCAATACAGTTTCATCTACAGATTCATTTTCCTGACTCATTTCGCCCAAAAGCGCGCCCTGTTGGTGAAGCTGTTTTGCCTCCGTTGCAGCGATCGCAAATGCCAGCACTTTACCGGGGAAAGCCAGCGGTGTTGATACAGGTTTGCGCTGTTTTTCTAAGCTAAAACGGAGTTCTTTAAAGTTGAGCGCATTTTTATCTTTGTATTCAGCAATTAACTTGCCAACTAACTCGTCTAGTGCTTCTCTATTGCCTTCGCCCGAAACAAAGCCGACGACATAACTTTCAGGATCGATCACCATTAAAGTCGGCCAAGCGCGAACCGCGTAGCTTTGCCAAACTTTCATGCCGCTGTCAACGATTACAGGATGTTCGATATCGTAGCGGAGGATAGCTTGGCGGATGTTTTCTACTTCTTTTTCGTTTTCAAATTTAGCCGAGTGAACGCCGATAACCGTGAGGGAATCTTTATATTTTTGTTCGAGGTATTTTAAGTCTGGGAGGACGTGCAAGCAGTTGATGCAGCAGTACGTCCAGAAGTCGAGGAGGACGACGCGCCCTTTTAAAGATTCAATGGATAAAGGTTTTTCGGTGTTCAGCCAGGGGTAGTTTCCGGGGAATTCTGGTGCTCTGACGCGGGGCATGGCATCTCCTGGGTAGGATGTGAATGATTTTTTTACTTCTTTAATTTAGCGGGAAGTTTGGCAGGATGGGGGGAAAGCGGGTTAAACCAGGGTTTTTGGAGACAGCGAAGATGGCTGTGGCACAAGAGGGGGGCGACGGAGGATGGTAAAACCGACACGGAGTCAAAACGGTTGTTGCTTTTATAAATTACATAACCAACGAGAAATAGATGCAACTTGATTCTCCTGATTCAGATTTGCAGCATTACTGAGAGTCCCGTTTTCCAGTTGATGCCAGATTTCACCCGCCATCCTTCTTGCAACTGCCGAGCCCACAAAGAAAGTCAGAGGTGAGTGTCCAACTGTGGAAAATGCTTCGCGTATGCGATTTAGGGCCGCTTGTGCCGTTTTCCAATGCTCATCTGCACCTGCAGGATCGATTCCACCTTTAAGTTCGCCCAATGCAATAACATAAGGTGCCACGATAGATGGCTCAATTGCGCTGGATTTATTAGCTACCAACTCCGTCGGGGCAAGATTAAATAAACACAAATCCACATTGCTCCTGACAAGTGGAACAGTTAGGTTATAAATCAATGTGCGATTACCTAGCTCGCTCTCCCAACTTATCCCACGTAAAGACAACTCAATTTCTGTGTCATCATTTGTCATGGCTATCCACTTTTTTGTCTTTGAGTCTTGCCAATAATATTTCTTACTAGCAATTGTGAGAGTCGAGAGGATAGCACGAGTTAGTTTTCTTTGTGCCAATGCTCCGCCAACATTACGCATGGAGCCACCAAGCGTGTCACCACGAGTCAGTAGAAATCTAAAGACCAATTCCTCCACAAAACTTGTGCCTGCTGGCTCAAGAAAATTCCTGATTAGACCATTGATAGCTTCACTCTTATCCTTTGGCATCAAATGAGCAAGAGACTTGTCAGATAATCCTGCAGCCGTCAACAATCCCATTTCAATGCCCTTAACATTTAACAAATCAGCAGGACTTTCAGCTTGACCCGCAGCTTCTTGAAGTGCTCTTGCTTGGGCGAGGTAAGGGGTAGCGCGTCGATTTTTTTCAAGGGCAAGTGCCACAAAACCCGCACGAGTGTCTTCATAGGTGGTGACAAGATCGTCACTGGATTGAAGGTGGTTACGATAAGCACACATAGGTATCCAGTTATTGTTTTTTCCATACATAAACGCACTTCCTCAAAGGAGCGCGTCCATAGTTTCCCATCTGTTGACTACTATTCCCCTTATCACCTGGTAAGACGAGAATATTTTCCGTAATAAAGCCGAGTTTTTCAGCAAAATCAGAAAGAATCATGTCCACTGAAATGCTTATACCTGCGTAGCGCACATTGTCATTAACCATAAACAAAAATGCCCCGGGTTTAAGGATACGAAAGCTTTCTTGTATTACGCAAGCCATTTCATAGAAATATCCTCTTACCATTCTTGGTATACCATTGTTGTTCAATATACCCTGTGACTTTTGGCTGTCCAAATATCTTAAGATAGCCTGCAAGAGAGTTTGCGAATTAGCAATACTTAAAGCTACTTCCCAAGCCGGATTGATAGCCAATAAATCTTTGGGGTGATTCTCAACCGTACAACTTAGCATTTCCTGACGCAGATTAATTAATTCCTTTTCAGAAGTTCCTAGTAAAGCTAGCTCTAGTGCATAGGTGCGAGTATAGTCATATCGATTGCAGTAGGGGGGAGATGTGATGATTGCATCGTATGTAGAGTCCGGCAAATCGGGCATTATCTTCAGACAAGAACCTTGATGCAAATTAATTTTGCCTTGTTGATTATTCAGAGTTTGAAAAAGCTCAAGTTGTTGTGTAGGAGGTTCTAAGTCGTTAACAAGTTCATTGAATTTTTTGATAATAGCTTGACTGAACTCCAGAACCTCACCTTTATTGAAGGACTTCTTTGACGTGCCATGACCCGAACGGTAATCCCAACGAAGATACTGTCCATCTTTGCGTGTATAGCTTACGGATTCTAAAACACACAGTAAAGTCAAAAGTAAAACTGATTGAACCTTGGTATTTTCTTGATAACAAGCTCCAAGATATTGCTCAATTTCTATTTTAGTTTCTTCGGAGTAAGCCCCTTTAGTGATTCTCAATTCTGGCAGAGTGACTGGGTTTTGAAATTGTTTCCATATTTGCAAATTAAACCATGTCTTTAGCCGCTGAAAATCATCAATAGTGAAGGCAGTGTCTAAAATAATTTTGGTATTAATTATATGTTGACCAATAGGTAATAATTCAATTCCCTCACCATCTATTCCCAAGTCGCTAGCAGCAAATAAAGCAGTTCCACTACCTGTAAAAGGATCTAAAATTTTGCCTTGAATGACTTGATATTTTTGGAATAAGAACTCTACCAGAGAAGCGGAGAAAGCTTCCTTATACTTGTACCACCTATAAATGGGTCTAGTTTTGTTAGCCTGAAAACTAACCAAAAGTCGGGTAAGCGAGGGCTGGACTACAAACTTGTCTTGAAAGCGATCGTGTAATTGCCTGTCAAGGTTATCAATCTCTCCCAGAAAGTCACTTTCCACTTCAGAGGCCATGTTGGAGATGCTTGACATATTTACCATGACTACAAATTATTAAATAACTAACTGTCGATCGTAGTATACCAGTATCTCTAATCCAAGAACGGGTAGATGTCGCTACCCTTGTAAATTCTATCTGACGAACCCCAAAATTAACAGCTTCAGAAATTCGCCCATCTTGCTGATCCCCAATTTTATCCTTGCTTTTCCCGGCTGTAATTGTCCAAAATAACCAAAACACCGTTAATTTTTGTCGGTTCGATCGCACTTGCGATCGACTTAACCACACAAAATCTAACAGCAACCGCCGCCGTTATAATGCCAAGTCGAATCAGTAATTAACACCTTATCCGGCATTAATCCCCCCAACTTCCCAGCAGTTTTATCGCACACCGCCGCCGGAACTCCCCGCTGCAAAACGTGACCTGCCCCGTCATCAAACAGCTCTTCAGACCCCGTATAAATCGCCGTCTTGCCAGTGAAAATGCAAGCTCCATCATCCGGTACATCCACTTTGAAAGACACCGAATCCAGGCTTTCTAACAGCAAATCTGCATCCAATTGATAATTGTGTTTATCCAGCAATCGGTAAGGACGGCGCGCCCGCACTTCGACTTGCCCAAAACCTACGTCTACAAGGTGTTGAACGTATTCTGCGTATGTCAAAGCGCCGGACAAACACAAGGCCCGCAAGCGTTGGTCTTCTTTCAAATGCTGCGGAATGGGGCGAGTTGCGATCGGATCGCTCATCAACAATCTGCCACCCGGTTTTAACACCCGATAAGTCTCTTTTAATGCTTTAGCTAAATCCGCTGGTTCAAAGATATTAAACAAGCAGTTTTGGGCGACCACATCTACAGAAGCATCCGGCACCGGCAAGGCAAAAGCATCGCCTTCACAAATTTCCACAAAACTCGGATCGAACCAATCATTTTCGTGGGCGGCTAGTTGCAAGTTTCGTGCAGCAGCATCTCGCATTGCTGGAACCGGATCGACGGCAATAACCGCTCCTTTGTGTCTAGAAAAATATGCAAATTGTAGTGCTTCCAAGCCGCCGCCGACGCCTACATAAAGCACGAAGGGATTGCCGACGAGTTCGGCGGCGTGAACGGTTGTGCCGCAGCCGTAATTCATTTCTTGCATTTGTTCGGGAATTTTTAATCCTGGCAATTGCAAGGGACTGCTTTGGACGCAGCAAAGTCCGATTTGGGGTGTTTCGGCAACATCGCTGTAGAATTTGGCTGCTGTTTCGAGGTAGGTCATTTTTTAGTGTCCTAATTTTTGATTTTTGACCGCAGATGGAACACGGGCGAGACACCCATGCCACTAAGCCCAGAAAGTTTTTGTTAGGTGGAAAATTCTACTGGAGCACGGGCGGGACGCCCATGCCACGAAGCCCAGAAAGTTTTTGTTAGGTGGCAAATTCGACTTTTTGTTCTGATTTGGGAGGATTTTCTGGTTCGGAAACTGTTGTTTCGGGAGGGGCTAATTCGCTGGTTGGCTGGTTAGGAGTTTCAGCGGCAACTGGTGGCGTTGGCGGTACAAGATTGGGAGACTGTTCTGGTATCGCGGGAGCAACTACTTTTGGTACTGGAGCTTTTCCTGTTATTTCTGGCAGGGTTGGTGGCTCTGAAGGATTAGCAGGTTGCTGTTCTTCACGCAAGAAGTTGCGGAAACGATTGTAGTATCCTTTATATTCCTGTTTTTTTGTTTGGGGAGATGCTGTTGGGGTCGGTTCTATTATTTTAACTGGTGCAACAACTTTCGGGGTTTCTAACTGTGGAGTTGCTGTCGGTGTCGGTTCTATTACTTGAACTGGTTCTACAATTTTCGGCGCTTCGAGTTGGGGGGTTGCTGTCGGCGTCGGTTGTATTACTTGAATTGGTTCTACAATTTTCGGCGCTTCGAGTTGGGGGGTTGCTGTCGGTGTCGGTTCTATTACTTGAATGGGAGCAATTTCGGGAGCGACTGTTGGCTCTAAGCTCGGTTGGGTAACAGGGGTTTCTGGAACCGCTGGTGAGGGTTGGACAACTGGTGTTTTTTCTAATGCAGGTGTCGGTGTCGGTTCGGGGGTTGGGGTTGGTGTGGGTGCGGGGGCTTGGTAGGTGCGATCGACTATACTGCGAGTTTCTGCGGCTGTTAGTTCGCCCCGCACTAATTTAGAAAGAGGCTCTTGGCCAAGCGGCTGGAAATTTATCAGTCTGACTGTATTATTAAAGGCGTTTTTGACGATATTTCCCCGCTCGTCAATTAATTCTAGCTGTACCCAGTTTTTGCCTGGTTTGAATCCTTTAAGATATATAGGTTGCCACTGGTCGATCGCAAAGCTTTCGCCGTTGACTGTGGCTCGAATTTTCCAATCGAGTATTTCATCTTGGGCATTTTCTTGCGCCACTTCGTGCGGGGGGGCATTTGTCAAGTAAAAGTCGAGCAGGATGGGTTCTGCCCCGTAGCTGCCTTGGGGGCTGTTGTACGTTAATAGGGGCAATGTTCGATCGGGATTGTTGTCGTCTGTTTTGGTAAAAATGTGAAAGGTGGTTTGAGCCACGGCACCTTCGTTTTTAAAGCTTTCTTCCCAAGGGCGGGCGGCGAACACCTGCAGGGTATGGGTTCCGGGCTCTAAGTCGGAGAGGGTTAAAGGTTGGTTGATGTCGTAAACTGCTGCATAAGGTTGGTTGTCTAATAAAACTTGCAGATGGGGGCCCAAACCCAAGTTTGCATCTTTGAAAATGGGCAAGTCCTTAACTTGGAACTGAACAGACACATTTATATCCTGAAGCACTTCGTCAGGTTTTGGATTCAAAATACTAATTTGAGGCTGGTAGATTTCTAGAGCCTGACGCAGTTGTTGAATGGCTTCTGGGGGAGAAACCTCTGAGATTCTGTTTACTGGGGCGGTAGCTGAGCCGCTCTTGTTCCCTGGTTTGGGCAATTCGGGATTGCCCGCGCCACAACTTGCTAAACCCAACATTAATATTGCTGCAGCCAACAATGCCAGCAGCCTGCCCGCAACCGTTCTGTGCCAATTGATCCCAATCACGCAACCATACTCCTAGAAGCCTTCTCATAGGGAACTATAGCCCAAAAATGAATTTAGTATTGGGGAATTGCCGGCTTGGGAATTCCAAAGCCGCGTAGGAACCCGGATTGAGGCAGCAGCGGGCAACCCCTCCTCTCCCACTCTTAATTGCCGCAGCCTTTTTCCCAAACATATATCTACAAATGAGTATTCCTAAATTACCTTATCTTTGAGTTTTGTAAAGTTAATGGCAGTACCCCTTGACTTTTTCGAGGGACTGTGGGATTTAAAGGCGTTATTACATCAAGAATTGAGCCTTTTTTAAGTATTGTTAACAAGCGATTAATACTCCTCTAGCAAGCTTATAATTCATAAAACTCCCTCAAAAGGAGCAGGCGTATCAAGTCTGAATCAAGGACGCGATCGGCAGCTCCAGATAGCGAGAAGAGTTGGCAGTACCCAGGCACATTGTTAGCGACACTGGGAAACTGGCTTCTTCACAGAAGCAAAATGCTTGGGGAGACGATGCACCTGCGTCTAGCTCTGCAAAGAGTAAAGTGCCGTGTAGTGTCGGCTTTTTCGAGAATCTCCCGCCTAATCAAGCGCGGGGAGTGTCCGGTACAGTGTTCAGTTCTCGTTCCTTGTCTTACCGAGAGGAGAGTCTTCATGACCATTAGTCCTCCAGAGCGAGAGGTAAAAGCTAGGGTAGTAGTCGATAAGAATCCGGTTCCAACTTCCTTCGAGAAGTGGTCAAAACCCGGTCATTTTGATCGCACTCTAGCTAAGGGGCCAAAAACCACCACTTGGATTTGGAACCTCCACGCTAACGCTCACGACTTTGACAGTCATACAAGTGACTTAGAAGACGTTTCGCGCAAAATCTTTAGCGCTCACTTCGGCCACTTGGCAGTAATCTTCGTATGGTTGAGCGGCGCATATTTCCACGGCGCTAAATTTTCCAATTACGAAGCTTGGCTGACAAATCCTACAGCCATCAAGCCCAGCGCTCAAGTGGTCTGGCCGATTTTTGGTCAAGAAATTTTAAATGCAGATGTAGGCGGCGGCTTTCACGGGATTCAGATCACCTCTGGTCTATTCCAACTGTGGCGCGCCAACGGCATCACTAACTCATACCAGCTATATTGCACTGCGATCGGCGCCCTGGTAATGGCAGCTTTGATGCTGTTTGCCGGTTGGTTCCACTATCACGTCCGCGCTCCGAAACTGGAATGGTTCCAGAACGTGGAATCGATGATGAACCACCACTTGGCAGTTTTGTTAGGCTGCGGGTGCTTGGGCTTCGCAGGACAACAAATTCACGTGGCTCTGCCGATCAATGCTTGCATGGACGCGATCGATGCAGGTGCACCGCTGACAGTCGGCGGCAAGCTGATCAAAACAGTTGCCGACATCCCCCTGCCGCACGAGTGGATTTTGACACCGGGCTTGATGGCTGACATCTACCCGAGTTTCGCTAAAGGTTTAACCCCCTTCTTCACCCTCAACTGGGGCGCATACACAGACTTCCTGACCTTCAAAGGCGGTCTGAACCCCACCACAGGCGGTTTGTGGCTGACTGATACAGCACACCACCACTTAGCTTTGGCAGTGCTATTCATCGTCGCTGGTCATATGTACCGCACGAACTGGGGCATCGGCCACAGCATGAAAGAAATCCTAGAGAACCACAAAGGCCCCTTCACTGGTGAAGGTCACAAAGGTCTCTACGAAATCCTGACTACTTCTTGGCACGCGCAACTGTCGATTAACTTGGCACTGATGGGCTCTTTGAGCATCATCGTGGCTCAGCATATGTACGCGATGCCTCCCTACCCCTACATCGCGACGGACTACCCGACTCAGTTGTCCATCTTCACCCACCATATGTGGATCGGCGGATTCCTGATTGTTGGAGCAGCCGCTCACGGAGCAATCTTCATGGTTCGGGACTACGAACCGAGCGGCAACGTCAACAACCTGCTCGATCGCGTGATCCGTCATAGAGATGCGATCATTTCCCACCTGAACTGGGTTTGTATATTCTTGGGCTTCCACAGCTTCGGTTTGTACGTTCACAACGACACGATGCGCGCTTTCGGTCGTCCTCAAGATTTGTTCTCGGATACCGGGATTCAGTTGCGTCCGATATTTGCCCAGTGGGTGCAAAACATCCACGCTTTGGCTCCGGGCACAACAGCGCCTAATGCTACGGAAATCGTTAGCCACGCTTTTGGCGGCGGTGCAGTAGTAGTCGCCGGCAAAGTAGCGATGATGCCGATCGAGTTGGGTACGGCGGATTTCATGATCCACCACATCCACGCTTTCACCATTCACGTTACAGTCCTGATTCTGTTGAAGGGCGTGTTGTTTGCACGCAGTTCTCGCTTGGTTCCTGACAAAGGCAACTTGGGCTTCCGGTTCCCTTGCGACGGCCCCGGCCGTGGCGGCACCTGCCAAGTTTCTGGTTGGGATCACGTGTTCCTAGGCTTGTTCTGGATGTACAACTGCATCTCGATCGTGATTTTCCACTTTAGCTGGAAAATGCAGTCGGACGTGTGGGGAACAGTATCGCCAGACGGCACAATTTCTCACATTACCGGCGGCAACTTCGCACAAAGTTCGATCACGATTAACGGCTGGCTGCGGGACTTCCTGTGGGCGCAAGCTTCTCAGGTGATTCAGTCCTACGGTTCGGCACTGTCGGCCTACGGTTTGATGTTCCTAGCTGGACACTTCGTCTTCGCCTTCAGCTTGATGTTCCTGTTCAGCGGCCGCGGCTACTGGCAAGAACTGATTGAGTCGATTGTTTGGGCTCACAACAAGCTCAAGGTAGCTCCGTCGATTCAGCCTCGCGCTCTGAGCATTATTCAGGGTCGGGCTGTGGGTGTAGCTCACTACCTCCTAGGAGGAATTGTCACTACGTGGGCATTTTTCCTAGCGCGAATCATTTCGGTAGGGTAAACTACCCCTAGGTTTTGGATTCTCGATTTGGGAGGAATCTCAAATAGAGAATCCAAACTCCGAACCGAATCCCTTCAATTTTGTTCAGGATTCAGGATTAATCAAGGCTTATGGCAACGAAATTTCCAAAATTTAGCCAAGACCTTGCCCAAGACCCGACCACACGGCGGATCTGGTACGGGATTGCCACAGCACACGACTTTGAAAGCCACGATGGCATGACCGAAGAAAATCTTTACCAAAAGATTTTTGCTTCTCACTTCGGCCACGTAGCAATCATTTTCTTGTGGACATCGGGCAGCCTGTTCCACGTAGCATGGCAAGGTAACTTTGAACAGTGGATTAAAGACCCTCTAAACGTCCGCCCGATCGCTCACGCGATTTGGGACCCGCAATTCGGCGCTCCTGCAGTAGAAGCTTTCACTCAAGGGGGCGCTTCTAACCCGGTGGATATCTCTTACTCCGGTGTCTACCATTGGTGGTTCACCCAAGGGATTCGGACAAACGCCGACCTGTATCAAGGAGCTATCTTCTTGTTACTACTGGCCGCTGTATTCCTGTTCGCAGGTTGGTTGCACCTCCAACCCAAGTACCGCCCCAGCTTGTCTTGGTTCAAAAATGCTGAATCTCGCCTCAACCACCACTTGGCTGGTTTGTTCGGTGTCAGCTCTTTGGCTTGGACTGGTCACATGGTTCACGTTGCTATCCCCGAATCTCGCGGACAGCACGTAGGTTGGGACAACTTCCTGTCTACCCCGCCTCACCCGGCCGGTTTGGCTCCGTTCTTCAGTGGTAACTGGGGCGTATACGCCGAGAATCCAGATGCAGCCAACCATGTCTTCGGTACTTCCGAAGGCGCTGGAACCGCAATTCTGACTTTCTTGGGCGGCTTCCACCCTCAAACAGAATCCCTGTGGCTGACAGACATCGCTCACCACCACTTGGCGATCGCAGTTCTGTTTATCGTTGCCGGTCATATGTACCGGACTAACTTCGGTATCGGTCACAGCATCAAAGAGATGTTGGATTCTAAGGCTGGTTTGGTCGGCGGCAAGAGTGAAGGGCAGTTCAACTTGCCTCACCAAGGCTTGTACGAAACCTACAACAACTCGCTGCACTTCCAACTGGCATTTCACCTCGCTGCTTTGGGCGTAATTACCTCCCTGGTAGCACAGCATATGTACGCGATGCCTCCCTACGCTTTCATAGGTAAGGACTTCACGACTCAGGCTGCGCTTTACACCCACCACCAGTACATTGCTGGATTCATCATGGTCGGCGCTTTCGCCCACGGAGCTATCTTCTTGGTGCGGGACTACGATCCTGAAGCAAACAAAGGCAACGTGCTCGATCGCGTGTTGCAGCACAAAGAAGCGATTATCTCTCACTTGAGCTGGGTGTCGCTGTTCTTGGGCTTCCACACTCTCGGCTTGTACGTTCACAATGACGTTGTAGTTGCTTTCGGAACTCCTGAAAAGCAAATCTTGATTGAACCAGTGTTCGCACAGTTCATCCAAGCTGCTCACGGAAAAGCTCTCTACGGCATGGACGTGCTGTTGTCTAACCCTGACAGCATTGCTTCTACCGCTTGGCCCAACTACGGCAACGTATGGCTCCCAGGCTGGTTGGACGGGATTAACAGCGGTACTAATTCTCTGTTCTTGGCGATCGGACCTGGCGATTTCTTGGTTCACCACGCGATCGCACTAGGCTTGCACACCACCACCTTGATTTTGGTCAAGGGCGCTCTGGATGCACGCGGTTCTAAGCTGATGCCGGACAAAAAAGACTTCGGTTATGCTTTCCCTTGCGACGGCCCCGGCCGTGGCGGTACTTGCGACATCTCTGCTTGGGACGCGATGTACCTGTCTGTATTCTGGATGTTGAATACCCTAGCTTGGGTAACGTTCTACTGGCACTGGAAGCACCTGGGCATCTGGCAAGGTAACGTGGCTCAGTTCAATGAGTCTTCTACCTACCTGATGGGCTGGTTCCGCGATTACCTCTGGCTGTATTCTTCTCAGTTGATCAACGGTTACAACCCGTATGGTACTAACAACTTGTCAGTCTGGGCTTGGATGTTCTTATTCGGACACCTTGTTTGGGCAACTGGTTTCATGTTCCTGATCTCTTGGAGAGGTTACTGGCAAGAGTTGATCGAGACTTTGGTTTGGGCTCACGAGCGCACTCCTTTGGCTAACTTGGTTCGCTGGAAAGACAAGCCTGTTGCTTTGTCGATCGTCCAAGGTCGTTTGGTTGGCTTAGTTCACTTTACTGTGGGCAACGTCCTCACTTACGCGGCCTTTGTAATTGCCTCGACAGCCGGGAAATTCGGGTAACTCTGAACTCTGGTTTCTAGGTAATTAACTAAAATCCCCCGCCTTCTAGCGGGGGATTTTTTTGTATATGTTGGTTGAGGATGGAGAGTGAAGTATATTTTTTATAGCGAAGTTACAGCAGGAAAAAATAGCCACTATTAAAAAATCCTTACTCTCGCTTTTACACATTGCGGCTGCGGATTTCTGAATCACAGCCAACAGCTTTTTCTGCTATGCTGAATTTACTAGCTCAAACGATTGAGCAAGCACAAGTTGACGCCGATGCGAAGTCACTATCCGGGAAGCTAAAAGAGATTTTCACCTGCCAGGAATGAAACACCCAAACTCCCCAATCGTGAAGTAATCCAAAAGAGTATGAGAAATATTCTAGGTGTCTGTCAACGGCTTGAGGCTCTAACTCTCAGTTTAGATGAACTAATGGCTATGGTAGAAGCTGATATTCGCAATAGTCCGATTAATGTTTACCCGCGAGAGAATGCGAAACGGTTGGCTGAGTCTGTTAAGCAGGAATAAAAGTTCAATTTTATGAAACCTGTTCTGAATAAAGGGCAACTGACAACCTGGAAAGACGATCGGGGGTTTGGCTTCATTAAACCGGATGATGGTAGTAAAGAAGTTTTCTTGCATATCAGTGCGCTGAAGGAAGCAAGTCGTCGCCCAAAAGTCGGAGATACGATTTTGTACGAGCAAGTTGCTGAAACAGACGGGAAAGTACGTGCAACTAGAGCATCAATTCAAGGTGTTGCACCTCGACATCAGCCAACAAAGCAGAAACCACAGAAACGCGGTGTACTCAAAACAGTTTTTGGTATTGGGATTCTGGCTGTCATTGTGCTTTTTACGATGCAGTTGAGTCGTAGTCATTCTTTCTCTCCAATTACATCGATCACAAAACCAGGATGTACTATCAAAGGCAACATCTCGATCGATACAGGCAATAAGGTTTATCACCTTCCAGGCATGGAAGATTACGAATCAACAGTTATTGATCCAGCTAGGGGTGAGAGATGGTTTTGCACAGAGTCAGAGGCGATCGCCAATGGTTGGCGTAAAGCACCGAGGTAGCCCCAGCATCCCAACAACCGCGCTGCACCGCAACGAATTGCTCAAGGAAGAAGCCAGAAGTTGATATCGCCGTTTTTGCTATGGTGGATTTACTTGAGCCCCCACTTGACTATGCAACTCTACGTCGAAAGCAAAAGAAAGAAAATTGAGGTGATACGCAAGCAATCTTCTGAAGCCGAGATTATTGATGTGACATCAAAAGTCGATCGACCTTAGGTAATGTTTAGTCGCTTTTAGCGGTAAAGATGAAACTGTTGACCTGGTTTTCTTCAGCTTCAAATCTCCCCATTCATCTGCATCTGATGCACCTTGTCCGCCAACTCTTGGCGGCTTTCCTTATCGAGTGCATCAATTGCCAGCATTCCCAAATACACTACTTCTTTCTGAGTTAGTCTGGTCGCTAGCGCTTGTTTTTGAATGACTTCCTTGATCGCGGAACTGACCGCGATCGCAGTATTAGTTTTAGCCACGAAGAATAATCAACTATTAATAACAACTTTCCTTGATCTTAGCATCCTCAATCCGATTAAGTACAATAATGTTTGACTAAGTACAGTTAATCATGCTATAGTGTAAAAACTACAAAAAAGCGATCGCCCCCGGTCTAGACAACTTAAGACCGATCGACCTATTCCTCAATAATCTCCACCAAGTCCTCAATCATCACATCAAATGCCCGCGCTAACTTGTACAGGGCGGTAAAGTCAACCATTGATATTTCTGAACGACGAGCATAGCTGGTTATGGTGCTATAGATCACGCCCGATCGCTCAGCCACCTCCTTGAATGTCCAGCCCCTCTCGGCCGCTAGCTCTCGCACTTTAACTCTGACTAAACCCATGCTTGACAAATAATGCAGTTGCGTTTTAAGATAATTCCATCTGAAAAAGCGATCGCCCCCGGTCTAGACAACTTAAGGCCGATCGACCTATTCCTCCAAAACCTCAACCAAATCCTCAATCATCACATCAAAAGTCCGAGCTAACTTCCGCAGCAAAGTAAAATCAACCGTTGTCAGCCCTGGACAACGAGCATAATGCTTGACAGTGTTGTACATTACCCCAGAACGTTCTGAAACTTCCTTGAATGTCCAACCTTTCTCAGCAGCTAGTTCTCTGACTTTAATTCTTACTAAACCCATGCTTGAGAGTGGATGCAATTCTTAGGTTGGCTCACCATGATATCAGAAAATCAGTCAATATCGTGGGCGATCGACCTATTCCTCCAAAATCTCCACCAAATCCTCAATCATTACATCAAACGTGCGAGCCAACCTGTGCAAGTAGGCAAAATTAACGGTTGTCATGCCTTGACATTGGGCGTAGTTTCTGATGGTGCTGTAACCAACGCCCGATCGATCGGAAACTTCCTTAAGTGTCCAGCCGTTCAGGGCCGCAAACTCCCGAATCCGCAACCTCACTAAGCCTTTGCTCATACTGACTTGACAAATGACAATCTGCTGTCGTTTAATATTAGATATCTGAAAAAGCGATCGCCTCTGGTCTGGACAACTAAAGGGCGATCGCCTATTAAACCTAATCAGGACAGATAATCTCTGTCCTGCACATCTACAACAAAAAGATGTACACACCTACAATCCAGAGATGCGTCTATTATGATATCAGAAACTCCGGCAAAATCGCGGACGATCGACCTATTCCTCCAAAACCTCAACTAAGTCCTCAATCATCACATCAAAAGTCCGAGCTAACTTCCGCAGGCAAGTAAAGTCAACCATTGCCATTTCAGGACGACGAGCATAGCTTCTGACAGTGCTATAAATTACCCCGGAACGATCGGATACTTCCTTAAGCGTCCAGCCCTTCTCCGCCGCTAGTTCCCGAATTTTTAGCCTGACTAAACCCATGCTTGACAGTTGATGCAATTGCGTCGTACAATTTTATATGTAAAGAGCGATCGCCCCCCGGCCTGGAAAACTAAAGGGCGATCGACTGTAAAACCTAATCTGGACAGATTATTTCTTTCTATCAAAAAGTGCATTTGCCATATCCAGAAGTCTACTAACCATATCCAGAGGTGTACTAGCCATGATATCAGAAAAAGGGTCAAAATCGCGGACGATCGCAGAATCGAGAATAATTCATAAATCTCCCATCCTGCATCCGCTGGCGAGATTTGTCACCGAAGAAACAGTCGCACTCCTGTTCAATATCTCAGTTGAGGACATTTATCGCATCGAATGCTGTCGCCACATGGTTTACGTCCACGCCAAAGGCATCAGCCGCTTTGTCAGCTACGCCGATTTTCCCCCTATTTTAGAAGTACAGCCGATCGCACTTCAAGATTTTGGCAGATGGTACAAACGCTGGAAAAGCAAGCAAGCACCAGCATTTTGGACGAAATTTTACACCCACAAGTTCAAAAAAGCTGTTTCCGTTGACAGCTTGCTAGAGTGGGGCCAATTGGTAGCTACTGTTAAATCGGTCATTTCTGGGCCCGCGCTGCAACAGCTACGAGATGTCTATGCCCAAGAAAAAGATTTGATGGAAAAATTTTAAAGTGCGATCGACTTAATCCTACTTGAACTTTCAATTAAATTTTAAAACACCTCATCCTCGATTCCCAGCCACCATTCCCCCAGATTCATTAAATCTTTGTGAATGTCGGTAAGTTCTGTCATATACTCTTCAGCAGAAATCTCCGATCGCCTTTCTTGCAATTTTTTCAGCCGCAGTTGCACCAACAGCCAAGGTTTGGAAATCCCATCCGTTGCTTCGATATATTTGGCTAGCTGTTTGCTGTCCATAGTTATTGGTTATTTTTTATATCGGAATGATTAAACCGCAGAGAACGCAGAGAAATCAGAGAAATCAGAGGAAAACAAGAGAGAGAGATGAATAATTCTGATACCAACTAATCTAATATTATAACACTTTTGAAACTGATTAAAATGCTCTCCTTTTTCCCAGTCGGTTTCAACCGACTTGAGCTTTGAGCCAGGGGTTTCAACCCCTGGCGGACTAACGGACTGGCGGACTTGGAAGCTAAGATGCCTCCGGCAAAAATCCTTTACCTATAATCCGAAGTCTGAATATTATTCAACTTCGCAGCATATTTCATGCCGTATTCCGGGCGACAGAAGCGATCGATCTGAGACTCAAAGAAAGCCCTATTTGCCTTCAAATGCTTTGGATTCGGGTCATCTAAAGGATACAAAAGAGCAGTCCGTAACGCTTGAATCACCGCCGAAGTTACGCAGTACATCGATCGCTGAAATGTCACCCCAATTTGATTGAGGATATCATCTTCGCCGCGACAGCGCTGTTTGTAGAAATCCCTCAAATAAGGCGGCAGGAAATGCAGCATATCTTGTGCTAGCAAAGTCGGCGGAATCCCCGCCGTACCTACGGGGAATTTGTCTGCATAAAGCACTCCGTAGTGGAAGTCTTTTTGGTCGTCAGGAACTTCTCTAGCTTGAGCGTTGTAAGATTTGGTGCCTCGGAATGGCGAAGTGCGATAAAATACAGCTTCCACGTAAGGTAACGCTGCTTCGTAAAGCCAAGTGAAACCTTTAGATTTGGGGATAATTTCGTACTTCTCGCCGTCGATGTAAACGTGGTGGTAAATCGGGCGTCCGGCGATCGCAAATATGCCATTTACTAGGAAATTCATCGCCTCCGGGACTGTGGTAATTTTCCCTTCGTCGTACAAGTCGGAAACCTCAAAAAACACCGGCGCCATGACTTCCCAGAATAAACCGAGATTGCTGTAATAAGACATTTGGCGGCACTGTTCTAAAAACATTTCGGGAAATGCTTTGTGAAGTGCCAGCATGAACGGGTCTTTTTTGAAATAAGCTTTAATTGCCCGATCGGCATTAGCCTTATATTCGTCACTGTCCAAATAAGGATCGAATTGATTGGTCGGCACGTACAAGCCCCGGTGCCACAGCATCGCCCTCATGCACTCTTCGGCAAATTCCATGTTAATGCGATCGTGCCACAAATGGTGAAACAGCCGCGGCATTTTACCAGTTTCACCCTTCTCCATGAACTCCAAAAGTTCCGGGTGAACACTTCCAGTCCCGCGCCAAATCCGCAAATCTGCACCGTCGCCTGCATAGTGATTTTGCAAGTCTAAATACTCTTGGGGTAAAAAGTATTTAAAGAAAGGAAGCGGCTGTAAAAATACTCGTTCGGCGATGTAAAGCAAATCCCGCCAGTAAAAGTCCATCGGCACCGCGTAAGCTTTCCAAATAGCGATGATTTGCATCAGATTTTCCGGCGTATCTGGAATCATCGCGCCGCCAGCTTCTAGCCTGTGAATTATTTCGGCAAATTCGTGTTTGGAAGGAGGTAGTTTAGTTGCTGGTTTATTAGGAGTTTGTACCATTGTTTCTTCCTTTGGTTGAGTGAATCTAAATATTTTGAATTATTGCAAAAAGCTGCGATTCTTTAACTTCCAGGCTCTAACCTGGGAACCGAGATCCAGGCCCGCGAGCCGGAAAATTGGAGGCAGAGCCTCCGGATCTGCGTTACCAGGCAGAGCCTGGAAACGAGTAGATTCTTAGTCTGCAGAGGCCGACTTCGTTTGTGTAGATGCGATTTCAATCGCTGACTTTTCCCCAGTATAGCTAATAGCAACTTGGGTATTTCTGTCAGCCGGCAGAGTGGCTACGATCGCATTTGTAGTAGATTCGCTCCACTTGAGCAGCCAAGCAGGTTGAATTCCCAACACAAAAATGATGCCCGCCAAAACCAGGGCCGGCATATTTTCAGCAAAGGTAACTGGAGGGTAGTAAGCCGTGGCGTTGTCCAACTTCCCAAAACAGGTGCGGTTGAGCAAAATCACAAAGTAAACTGCTGTTAAACCCGAAGCTAAAATGCAGAGTAAAGTTGGAATTGGAAAGATCGAGAAACTGCCTTGAAACACTAAAAATTCGGCAATAAAACCTACCAAACCGGGAATTCCGGCGCTTGCCATGCCGCCCAAAACTAACAGGGAACTCGCAGTGGGTAAACCCCGCATCGGGTTCATCAAACCGTTGAGTACGTCCAAATCCCGCGTGCCGACTTTGGTTTCGATGATGCCTACCAAATAAAACAGCAAAGCTAAAATTAAGCCGTGGCTTACCATTTGCCCGACTGCACCGATTAATGCCAGCTTCGTACCCGCAGCGCAGGCAACGAGGATGTAGCCCATATGCCCGATCGAACTATAGGCTACCATGCGCTTGATGTCTTTTTGGGCGATCGCGCTCAAAGCCCCGTACATCACGCTCACAGTCCCGATAATCGCTAAACCGGGAGCTATAATCGACCAAGTTTCGGGAAACATCTGCAAGCCAAACCGCACTAAACCGTAAGTTCCCAACTTCGCCAGAATCCCTCCCAGCAAAATTGCTGTTGCTGGCGAAGCTTCCACGTAAGCATCCGGTAGCCAAGTATGCAGCGGCACCAAGGGAATTTTAATTCCCAACCCAATTAGCAAAAGTGTGAGCAGGATTAACTGCAGATTTCTCGGCAATTCTTGAGTGGTAATCGCACTGTAATCGAAATTTAAAGAACCGCTCAGCCAAGCCACACCCAAAAATGCTGCTAGCACTAAAAGTCCCGAAACTGCCGTGTAGATCAAAAACTTCATGGCAGCGTATTCCCGCTGCTTTCCGCCCCAAATCGCAATCAATAGATAAAAAGGAATTAATTCTACTTCATAAAACAGTACAAACAGCAGCAAATTTTGAGACATCAAAGCTCCGGCAACACCCGCATTGATTAGCAAAATCAAAGCGTAGTAAAGCTGGGGGCGCTCCATCTTTTCGCCAGTGCCGTAAATGACTAATAGCGTCAGCAATGCACTTAAAACCAGCAGCGGCAAAGACAAGCCGTCAATGCCCAAATTGTAGCTCAAACCTAATTGCGGAATCCAAGGCAAATATTCTTGAAATTGCAGTCCCGCATGGGCGGGATCGAATTGAGTCAGCAGCCAGATATTCAACAGGAAAACAACAGCAGCAAAAGCTGAGGCAATGGAACGCAACCGCATCCCGTTGATGTTTCCGGGCAGAAACCCGACTACCGCAGCGCCCAACGCGGGCAACCAGAGCAAGGCACTAAGCATAATGTGTGAAGAGTGAAGAGTAAAGAATCTATTGAGAGTTGATAGTTGATAGTGGATAGTCCATCTTTGATAGTTGATAGTTGATAGTTGATAGTTATCAAGCGTCAATTGTCAAATTTCAATTTTTCGCTGTTACAAACCCCTCGCTGTCAATTGTCAACTGTCAATTGTATGCTGTTAAAACCCCTTGCTGTCCCAGGTCAACTGTCCCAGGTCAACTAACTCTGGGGGCGGGCACGGGGGCATCGCCCCTACCAACTGTCAACTGTTAACTGTTAACTGTTTAAGACTCAACCAACCTATTGATGACACCCGTATCTAAATCGTAATAGCCACCCACCACTTTCAGTTTATTCTCCAGAATTAACTGAGAGATCACTGGAGATGCTTTCAATCTTCTAGTTTGCAGGATAACATTTGCTTTTGAAGCATTTTCTAGATGATTGCCCGTTTGGCTTTTCGAGCTTTCTACGGCCGGCTTAATGGCGTCGAGCAAACTGCCAATTTGACCGGGAACTTGAGCTCCTTTGATGGTTGCGTCTACCGCACCGCACCTTTTATGCCCGATTACCATCAGCACTTTTGCTCCCAACACCAACGTGCCAAATTCCAGGCTGCCAATTTCTTCGGGAGTCGCCACATTGCCGGCGACTCGACAGACAAATAAATCTCCAAATCCTTGGTCGAAGATAATCTCGGAAGGGAAACGGGAATCCGAACAGCCGAGAATAGCAGCAAAAGGTTTTTGAGATATGGCAACTTGGGCGAGATCGGATAAGTTTTGGTTAAAACCTCGGCGTTTTTTTTCAACAAACCGCTTGTTCCCGTTCATTAACTTTTGCAAAGCTGCATCGGGAGTCATGTCATTTTGAGCAATTGCTGGTTCGGGTGCAGCCAAATCAGCGCCTGCTCCTGCTGCGAGTATCCCTGTACCAATGGCACCTGCGACAAATTTGAGGGAATTGCGTCGGGAAAGATTGAATTGTCTGTTGTTTGAGGTCATTTATGCTGCCTTATTGGAACGAGTTGGAAATCTTTGTTCAAGACTTCATGTTTGTAAGATTTTAGATTAAAATTGTCACCTAAAATCTTAAAAATTATATCTATTTACCCGCCTACAATCAGCGACAGGCGAGCTAGCAGCGGCCAGCTTATCAGCAGTCCCAAAAGCGCCACGCCGACCAGAATTGTCAGGGCGTAAAACTGAGTTTGACCGTTAACGTTGTATTTGAGGCTTTGCCCGCCGAAAACCGTTGCAAAACCGATTAAATTTACGAAGCCGTCAACAATATTGCGATCGATCCAAGAGATAACTTGAGCAACTAGACCGACTGCAAATATCACTGTCACCCGGTAAAGTTTTGCCGTGTAAAAGTCGTAAGCAAAAAAGTCTTGCAAAGCTTGAGAACCAATTCGCACCGGTTTTTCCCATTTTTCGTTCAGGTAAACAAATGCTCCGGCACCGATGCCGATCGCCGTTGACAAAACTAGCAGTCCACTTGCGGTATAATTCAAACTTGCCCCCGGCAATAAATGCCACGCAGCCAGCAAGTGCGGAACGTGCAAAGTAAAGCCCATTAAAACAGTCATCGGCAAGATAAAAGGCCAGTGAACTTCCGGCGAACGTTCGGTCATTTGCTTTGGTTTGCCGCCGAAAACTAAACCGAAGACGCGCACCAACCCAAAAGCAGTGACGGCGTTTACAAACAGCACTATTCCTAACAGCAAAGGATGAGTTTGCCAAAGCCCGGATGTGAAGTCTTCTAAAGCCCAGAAGCAGCCGAAGGGCGGCAATCCAACCAATCCAGCGCTACCGACAATAAAGGATATGGCAGATATCGGCCGCTTTGCCCACAAACCGCCGAGAGAGCGGACATCCTGAGTGATGCTGTTCCAAACTACCGAACCGATGCTCATCACCAGCAAACCCATTGCCAAGCTGTAGGCAAATATTAATGTCAGGGCTGTCTGGGCTTGTCCGGTGCCGACGGCGATAAATACTAAGCCCATGTAAGAGCTGACTATATAGGAAAGCGTGCGCTTGATGTCAATTTGGGCGATCGCGATTAATGAAGCACCAACCGCCGTCGCAGCGCCTACAATAATAGTTGTCTTCAGTCCGATCGGCGACAAAGCAATCACCGGCTGCAACTTAACCAATATCCAAGCACCAGTTTCGACAACTACGGTGTTCCGCAAAATCGTCGCCGGCAGCGGGCCTTCCATCGCTTCATCCAGCCACAGGTGCAAGGGAAACTGAGCGCACTTACCCATCGGCCCGGCAATCAAAGCCAAGCTCAACAGCGTCGCTACAGTAGGGTCAAGCTTTGCAGTCTGAGCCCAAACAGCCAACTCGTCAAAATTCCAAGTTCCAGCCAGCGGCAGAATTGCGACTACTCCCATCAGCAGGAATAAATCTCCCACCCGCTTTGTTAAGAAAGCGTCGCGGGCTCCTGTCACCACCAAAGACTGATTGAACCACAGCCCGACTAGCAGGTAAGTACCCAAAGTCAGAACTTCCAAAATCATGTAGCTGAAGAACAGGGAATTGCACAGTACCAAGCCGCACATCCCTGCTTCAAACAGCCCCATCAGGGAAAACAATCTCGCCCAGCCCCAGTCCATTTCCATGTAACCGAAAGCATAAATCTGCGCCAGCAAGTTGAGTCCGGTAATCAAAACTGTCGCGCCGACGGTGACAGTAGAGATTTCTACGGGAATGGTTAAGTCTAAACCTGCTACATTCAGCCAGGGAATTAACTGGTGTTGTGCCGGTTGGTTCCAGATAGCTGTCAGGGCTATGACGCCGTGTAAGAAAGCGAACAAGGTTAAGATGGCGTTCACGTAACCGGATGGTCTTGGCCCCGTGCGACGGGTAATTGCCGGAAACCACAGCATCGACAGAACTCCGCCGATGAGTGGATAGCAAGGTATAAACCAAACGGTCTGGAGTAAGATTTGAGCCATTGGCATTACTTGTAAAGGTTACAAAAATTTAAAATTATGAGAATAATTCCCAACGCGCTGACGACAGCAGTGAAAAGCCCGAAGGCAGAAGTAAAGAAAATTTTGGGGTTTGCCTCTGAGTTTCTTCTCCTCGTCAAACCGAGCGCTTCAGAATAGACTTATTAATTTTATATTAAGTATTGCGTTAAATTTTCATATTTCGGATTCAGCTTATTTATCTGTACTGATAAACTATACTTATATGTATATATAGGGCGGATTGTGTACAAACGAATATTTGTCGATCGCAAGTGCGATCGCACAATAATTTATTGCTCTAAAATATTAAAACCGATTAAAACCGCTCAATCTGCCAAGCTGATGCGGGAAGTTTGGCTTGGCGCTGTCCCATCGACCTTGCCCTAACATTCACTAGACCGATCGGCGTATTAAACAAATCTACCATATCGGCTTGGGCCATCGCACTTTTGGCAGCAGCAACGGGAAATTCCTTTAACAGCCACCTAGCCAGCCGGTAAAAATATTCCCCTGTTGTGAATTCTCGCATCAAATCGACACCGTAGAGTTCGTGCAAATATTTATTAGATTCGCCGTACCGATACCATTGACTTTGCAACTGTTTTATTGTAGAACGGTGGCGGTGTCGGACGATCGCATTTTCGGCAAAATACATTTTATAGGATGTTTCCCGCAAAATCCGCCAGCATAAGTCCGCATCGCCGCCACTGCTGAGGTAAGGGCGAAATAATCCTATTTGTTGTAAAACTAGCCTCCGTACAGCTAAGTTGGCTGTTTGGCCGTAAGCACAAAAAGGGTGAGCGAGTGTATGTTTTTGAGATAAAGTATTTTGGCGATCGGCGTGTTGTTCTAAAATAGTTTTACCGGGCAATGCGAGTATTTCCCCAGCGCTAATTCCTACTTCTAAGTCAACAAATGGCTTAACTAAATTTTCCAGCCAGTCAGATTCCGGGCGACAGTCTGCATCGGTAAATGCAATGATTTCGCCTGTGGATGCGCGAATTCCTTTATTGCGGGCGGCGTAGGAACTTTGAATCTGGTTTTCGGTGAGGTGGCGAATGGTTATTTGATTGAAATTGCTTCCCCCCCTTGGTAAGGGGGGGGGTGAGGGCAGGGCGGTTTCATTTTCTTGTAGGGGCAAACCCTCGTGAAGAGTCCCGATGCCTGAAATGCCCATGAAATCATCTGTGGGTGGGGGCGGGCACGGGGG
>NZ_JAUBTI010000100.1:0-23705 GCF_036702415.1 Microcoleus sp. D3_18a_C4
CGTCCTTTTTGGACGGGCGGGACGCCCATCCCACAATAACAATTAAAATTGTAAGTTATTTAATTCGCGATCCTAAAAACCTGTATCCGATGAAACTTGCCCCCCGAATTTATCCGTGGGGTCGCCTCTAAAATCTAAAATCTAAAATCTAAAATCGATTGACTCCCACTCCTCTCGAAGTTCGGACTCGAATGTCAATTATTGCGTCAAATTAATTGCATGAAGTTGAAAGAATGGATCGATCATCTCAAACAAAATCACCTGATCGGGCTGCGGCAATATGTATTCACAAATCCTCCCTGGATGACAGGGGCATTAGTAGGTATAATGTCTGTAGCCATGCTGCAATTGGGAATGTGGAAACCCCTTGAATATTTGGGATACAAAATGCTATTTCAAATTCGAGAATCGGGAATTTTGCCAAATCCCGGATGGGATTCTAGAATTGCGGTAATTGCGATCGAACCGCATTCCTTGCAGGAATACGGTCAATTTCCTTGGCCCCGCAACCGCTACGCCCAACTGCTAGAAGCACTGAAAAAATCTCCCCCTACAGCAGTTGGTTTTGACATTCTTTTCCTCGATCCAAGTCCGAAAGATGATATTTTAGCCGCTGCAATCGCCGCCAACGGCAAAGTTGTACTCGCTAGAACCACCAAAGAAGAACCCCTAGCATCTTTAATAGCAGCCGCCGCAGGTGTCGGCCACATCGGCCAGGAACCCGATAGCGACGGTATTAGCCGCGAGTCAAAAATCTTTCTCAACGGGATTCCTAATTTCGGTTTAGCAATGATTCACAGGTACAATGCTGCTAATCCCCAAGATCCAGTATTGCTCCCACAGTCCAAAAATAAGCAGGAAAAAAAAGTCTGGGTTAACTGGCCGGGGAAAACAGAAAATCTACCTACCTATGCTTTTGTTGATGTCGTAGAAGGTAGAATTCCCGCAGATGCTCTGACTAATAAGTTAGTTTTAGTGGGCATAGTTGCTACCGGTTTAGACCCGATATCTTCACCTCTAAACAAGACTACGGCTGGGGTTTATTTATATGCAGCGTTGGTTGACAATTTGCTCAATCAACGCTTGCTACGGCGACTGCCGGTACTCGTAGAAATTTTGTTATTGTTGGGGATTGGGTCGCTTACTGCCTTGGTTCTGGGCAACCGAGGCGTTAAGGAGAGAATTGCGATCGCTCTCGGTTTGCCTATAATTTGGATTGGGGCTGGTGCTTTGTTATTTGGCTTCTTTTTTTGGTGGGTTCCGATTGCCGCACCTATCGGCACCCTCATTTTATCTGGCACTGCTTTGCAACTGCGGGAACAGTACGAAAAGCAGCAGTTGATGAGGTTATTTGAAAAGCACGTCGCTCCAGAGACAGCTCAACTTATTTGGGAACGCAAAGCGGAGATATTTGAACAGGGAGAACTGGAACCTCAAGAACTTACAGCCACGGTGCTGTTTATGGATATTCGGAGTTTTACTTCCATTTCAGAAAAAATGCCGCCGCGAGATTTACTCACCTGGTTGAACAATTATTTGGAAGCGATGACTAACTGTATTATGGATCACGGCGGCGTTGTAGATAAATACATCGGTGATGCAATTATGGCAGTTTTTGGAGTGCCTTTTTGCCATACCGAATATCGAGAAATTCAACAAGATGCTTTGAATGCAGTTGCGGCTTGTATTGCGATGCACGAACGGCTGCACCAACTTAATCAGCAGCTTAGAATTGAACACAAACCTTTAATTAAGTTTGGCATCGGTTTGCATACCGGACAGTTAGTTGCTGGTAGCGTGGGCGGTTCCCGGCGTTTGAATTATTCTGTGATCGGCGATGCTGTCAACGTTGCTGCTAGATTGGAGGCGATGAATAAGGAAATTGTTTCTGACAGTCCTTTTAATTTGTTGGTGACGGCGAGGACTTTTGCTTATGTGCGCGATCGCTACGAAGGCCAAAAAGTAGGCTCGATTCAATTGCGCGGCAAAAAAGAAGAGACTGTGGTTTATGCTATTTTGGGCGAAAAGCATTAGTCATCGGGCATGGGGCATGGGGCATTAGTTGTGATATTATGTCCTGTTAATTAGGCCCAATTACTTCATACTGGGGAATTAAAATATTGGTTGTAGGGGCGGGTTTTTCGACAATCTACGCCTCAAACAAATAATCTCAAAAACCCGCTCCCGCCCCACGGTAAATCGAAATATACATTTTTTTCAGGCGATCGCCCGTGTTGGTTGATGTAGATTATTAGCGGTGTGGCGGCGGGTTTATAAAGCTTGTTTGTACTGATTAGATATTGTCGTAAAACCCGACCCTACGGAATTATATTGTTTCCCAATGACCAATGACCCATTCCCAATTCCCAATCTAATCAAATACGCTTAGCCGCAGAGTTTTAGCTATTTTTTCTAACAGAAATAAGCCACCGATAGAATTTCCGTCTTTATCCAGGGGCGGACTGTAAAAGCCGATCGCACCTTGGCCCGGAATTACCGACACCAAAGCCCCGCTAACTCCCGACTTAGCCGGCAGTCCCACCCGCAGCGCAAAGCGGCCGGATGCTTCATACAAACCGCAAGTCGCCATCAGTGCTTTGACAGTACGGCAGTTTTCTCGCATTGCTCGATCGCCAGTATTTACCAAAACCATCCCCAGCTTAGCTAAATCCTCTACAGTTCCAGAAAAACAGCAGATGCGATTGTAGGTTTCTAAAGCAATTTCTGGATTTTGAATGTAACCCGATTCTACCATTTTCAAGGCGAGATTCCAATTATTTTGATTCGGGTTTGTCTGCACTGAATCGAGCATTAACTCGTCAACAAATAACTGACTGTTTGCCTGTTGATTCAGCCAATCGAGCAAGTTTTGACAGCGCGACACAGCATTTTGACCGGGAATCAAAGACGCAAGGGCGATCGCCCCGCTATTAATCATCGGGTTTCTCGGCTTCCCTTGGTCTATTTCGAGTTGAGTTAGGGAATTGAAAGGCAGTTGCGAAGGCTCGCAGCCAACGCAGTCAAATACCGTTTTTTCGCCGACTTCGCACAGCAAATAAAGCAGCACAAAAGGCTTGACTACACTCATCAGCGGGAATGTTTGAGCAATGCTACCCCAGCTCATAATTTGCGCGTCAATTGCCCGAATTTGCACGGCAAACCCTTGTCTGTCGGCTTGCGCTAGGAGAGGTATGTACGCAGGGATTTGACCGGATCTACTGCGATTAATTGCCTCTTTTGCCCAAGCTTCCAGTTGTTCGGGTTGCAGGCAAGATAGTTTGCTGGTGGATATTTTCACTCTCGATTATTTCGATCATTTTAAATTTTAGATTGGCATTCCTGGCGCGATATTGAGCCAGAAACCCCGTTTATTAACCGAATTGCGTCACTTGGGCCCGCTGCGGGAAGAAACTGGGTTTCTTCGGGGAGATAAGGCAAGCTCATAATTTGATGAAATTTTTGTGTGGTGTCCCGCCTGCCCGAAAAATACAACGCAAGATGCGGGACACCTTATTTAAGGCTGTTGACCTTTGGGCCCGCCGGGAGCAAATAAATTTTTCATAAAAAACCTGTACTCTGCATAAAAATCTCCCCTTCACCCGGATATATAAGTAGCAGCTTCAAGGCAACGCTGCTAGGCAAAACAAACAAGCACTAGCTGGAAATGCCTTCAGATTCTTATATTTAAGCCCCAGCAAGGGGCGGGGTGCATATTTAACTTAATTCTTTCAGAGTTCGCCAAATCCTGTCCGGAAAACCCCCGAACCTCTGAGAATGTACTATCCAACCGGATTCACCAAAACCAGGATAAAAAAATGGCAGAAGAAACGAAAGCAGCAGTAGCAGAAGCCCCGAAGCCAGCTCCGCTGACTTTTAAGGGTGTGTGCAGCGACGGAGTTCTCAAAGGCAAAGAAATTGAAGGCAAACTAGACATCAAAGTCAATGTTGAATCTGTCAAAGCGGCAGAAGCACCGCCCAAAAAATCCCAGTGGGAGCCAGTTATCTTTTGGGTATTGTTTGCATTTATGGCAAACTTGATTGTCGGCGACCCCGCCGGAATGAGAAAAAACAGCTCCCCACAAAGGTCTCATTCTCATCAGATGTTAAACCAATCTGGGGAGCAGTCGCTGTTGCCTAAGAAAAACACCAGCAACTTGCCACTTTAGGCTCTGGGAGCCTGCCAGCCGCGCAAATAGTAATAAAAAGACCCGAAATATTCATCGAATACTCGCGTCGTAGTTACCAAAGCTTCTGCACTAGGCAAAAAATCTCCCGCGTCTAAGCGGAGTCTACTGGATTTCCCTCCTGATGTGGGTTGAAAAGTGTAGAAGTCGGTAGCCCTAGGAATCACCTGGATTCCCATATTCGCAAAAGCGAGGCTGGCACGGCGCATCTGAATCGCAGATGTTACCAGGATTACTTTGCGCGGGGCGCCACGGGTGTCGAGTATCTTTCTCACCTCTTGGGCGCTGGTGCGTATGTTGCTGCCGTTATCGTCGAGAACGATACTGCTGCGCGGCACGCCCATGTTGTTTGCCAGCAAAGTCTCGATATCCTTAGCTTCGCCAACATAACCCTCCAACTCTGGTCTGGGGCCAGCGGTAACGATGACCATCGGTGCCACTTTTTGGCGGTACAAAACGGCTGCATAGGGCAGGCGATTGCCTGTATCTGTCAGTTGAATCGCTACTCGGTTGGGGATGTGAGGCTGAGTGGTTCCCTTGCCCAGCAGGACGATCGCCGCGGCAGTTTCATCGCAGCAAGCTGTGCGGACGGCTGCAGCGGCGTCCCGTTCTGCTTGCTCCGCGAACCAGTAAGCGACAACCGGCATACTCGAAAGGATCAAAACTAGCAGCGCTGCCAGGATCATTCTCGGCGCCGGGTTGCGGATGCCCCCGTTCGTGATCAGCGCCGATGCAATCACCAGCAGCGTGATGGAAAAACCCAGCGGCTTAAAGAAGAAGGCTATGAGCCCGAAAATCGCTGCTCCGACCGGGGTGTCTGGTGCAAAAAAAGCTAGGATCAAAAGGCTGATCAGCAGCAAAACGCGCAGCCGGTCTAATAAGGGATTGTCTTTGCCTCCTGATTGCTCCCACCACGATCTGAGCAGTGAGAACAGGAGGAATAGAAATAGAATGCGAGCTAACAGTTCTGGCATCTTGCAATATTCTGTGTCTTCATAATTTAGTAGGGAAGTGTGGAAACGAGCGCGACTTTAGCTGCGGGAGGAAACACGGGCATCGGTGGGTTTTTAACTTTCGCGAATAACGCAGTCCGATCGCATTTATCCTAATGCTCGCTTCCGGTCAGCTATCAACTATTGGTTGCAGGGTGAAACCCGCTACTTCCAGTCACAGATTGCTGACAGTTAATTGGTAATTGATAACTGGTAATGGTTGATTGATAATTGGTAATGAATCGATCGCAGGGAGGTGAAATTGGCAATTCAAGCCTGCTTTCTGCTGCCTGCTTTTTTTCCCCATTACCTGTTACCCATTCACCAATCCCAATTTATCGGCGCTTCAGTTGATTCCGAATTGCCTGCGTTACCGTTTGAATTACTTTAACACGAGCATAATACTTGTTATCGGCCGCAATTAGCGTCCAGGGAGCAAGCGGCGTGCTGGTGCGCTGAATCATTTGATTCACCGCCACTTCATAATAATTCCACTTTTGGCGATTCCGCCAATCTTCCTCGGTGAGTTTGTATTGTTTAAATGGATTGTTTTGCCGCTCTGTAAACCGCTTTAGCTGTTCGTCAGGACTGATGTGCAGCCAGAATTTAACTAAGACACAACCGAAACTGGTGAGTTGCTCCTCAAATTCGTTGATTTCCTGGTAAGCTCGGCGCCATTCGGGTTCGGTGGCAAATCCTTCGACTCGCTCGACCAGCACTCTACCATACCAACTACGATCGCAAATGCTGATTTTACCAGCCGTTGGCAGCCGCCGCCAGAACCGCCAGAGGTAGTGGTGCGCTTTTTCTTCGTCTGTCGGCACCCCAAAGGCATTAGCGATGTAACTGCGGGGGTCTAGGATGTCCGTCAAGCGTTTGATGGCTCCTCCTTTGCCGGCGGCGTCCCAACCTTCAAACAGGACTAAGACGGGGATTTCCTCTTCGTAGATGCTTTGTTGCAGTTGGCCAAAACGGGTTTGTTCCTCGCGAAGTTGCTGTTTGTATTCGTCGGGCGACAGCGATTGAGTTAAATCTACTTGGGCCAGCAAGTCTGGTTCCGTGGGTTGCAAGCTTTCTTGAGGTGGCAATTTCACGGGTGCAGATTGCGTCGGCAGTCTGTCTAAGGCTTCTGTAATTGTCGCTGCCATTTGGGTCAAAACTTTGACTCTTGCCCACCGCTGACAATCGCCTTCTACTAGCGTCCAAGGTGCGGGGCCCGTGCCGGTTTGGGCTACCATTTCTTCGGCAAAAGTTGTGTATTCTTCGTATTTTTTGGCTTGTTTCCAATCTTCGGGTCGCACTCGCCAAGCTTGTAATGCGTCATCTTCTAGTTTTTTGAGCCGGTGCTTGAGCTCTTTTTTGCTGAGGTGAATCCAAAATTTGGCAATTGCGGCGCCGTCATCTACCATCTGCCGCTCGAAAGCGTTGATTTGCCTGATGACTGTCGGTACTTCTGCGTCGGAGACTCGATCGAACAACCGGTCTTCTAAAACATGAGTGTACCAACTGTGGTAGAAAAAACCAATTTTGCCACGGGCGGGGAGTTTCTGCCAAAACCGCCACAGGAAAGGATAGCCCCTTTCTGCATCTGACGGCGGCCAAATCGGGTGGACGGCAAACCCGCGCGGGTCCATGTACCCCACCATTTTTTTGACCAGCGCGCCTTTGCCGGCGGCGGCCCAACCTTCGAGGACGATAATTGCGGGCAATTTTTTTTCCCTGCAGGCCAGTTGGAGCGATCGCAACTGTTGCATTAAAATTTCTATCTTGGCATCGTAGGTTTCTTTATCCAGGGAAATATCTAAATCGAGGTTGTCGAGCATATTTACCTCATATTAATCTGTAAAAAACAGTTTAACGTTAGTTTAACGTTTGGATAAAATTAAATCCTCAACTCAGGGAAAAACGTTATAAAAATTACAGTTACGGCTGGTTGAAAGCCGGAGCGCTCCTGCAATCAAATGCCAGCCTCGTTCATACTAGCAAGATTCCCTCGATTTCCAACTTGCCAAAAAAAACAGCTCAGGTTATAGTTGAAATAGGGAACTTTTAAATAAGTTCAACTTCTCCCCTCCCCCGATCGGGCGAGTTAACAGGAGGAGCCAAAAATCCCTGAAAAAGGATTTCTTCTAAAAAGAGCAAAAGTAAAAATCAACTACCCGGTGGGGGTGACAACTTCTTTACTTAGCTGTAGAAACTTTATTCAAACAATAGTAGTTACTTAAGCACCAAGCTTGGTAACGAAAGAGAGCGCGACTCATCGACATCCAGCCATAAACTCCAATACAAAACTAGCCCAAAAAGGCAAACCAATTTTTATGATTGCGCTATAAGATAAAACCTGAAAGCCTGGGTGATATAAACAGGTTTCTGAGTTTTATCGACACCATTCTCAAATACTAAAAACAGTTTAGGTGCGGTCACGCGAACCCGCCCCACAAGAACATTTATTTCTTGTGGAACAGGCCGGAAAGCCTGTTACTGACATTTGTGCAAAATGTCTGAATTACTGTACTTGTTTGCCAATACCAACTAAGAGGAACAGTCCGAAATTACGGATTGCAAGTTTTTTATGAATATCTTGACAACACGCTCCTACAAGGGCGAAACTGACTGGTGCGCGATCGCAAATTTAATCGATGCTTGCGAAGCAGTGGATAGACTCGGCGAAGAAGTCTCTGCAACTGAACTCAAGCTAATACTTGATGCCCCCAAACTCGACCAAGCCCGTGACGTGCAGTTGTGGGAAGATGGTAATTACAAACTAATCGGTTTGTCACTCCTAGATATGCCCGATTCCCAGAATGAAATAGACGCTTCTCTCTGGTTTTACGTGCATCCAAATGTCCGTGGCGAAGGATTAGAAAAAGACATAATTAAGTGGGGAGAAAAGCGGCTGCGCCAAGTAGGAAAAGAACGCAATTTGCCCGCGAAATTGCGTACCTACAGCCGGGAGGACAAAACCGATGAGATGCCGCTGTTAGAAAAACAGGGCTTTGAGGTCGATCGCTATTTTTGGACAATGGCCCGATCCCTCGCCGAACCGATTCCCACACCCGAATTTCCCGCCGATTTTGAGCTGACACACGTATCAGGAGAAAAAGACATCCAACCCTGGGTAGAGATGTTCAACCAGTCATTTATCGATCACTGGAATCACCACGATTTAACTGCGGAAACCGTGCGCTACTGGATGCAAGACGCCAATTATCAGCCGGAATTAGATTTGATTGCTGTTTCGGGCGATCGCAAATTTGCAGCTTTCTGCGACTGTCAAATCAAACCCCAAAAAAACGCCCGCAGTGGCACAAAAGACGGTTGGATTGAATTGTTGGGTACGCGGCGCGACTTTCGGAAAATGGGTTTAGGAAAAGCGATGCTGCTGGCGGGTTTGCACTCCTTAAAAGCGGCGGGCGCAAACACAGCTAAACTCAGCGTCGATGCTGACAGTTTGACAGGGGCGACAAAGCTTTACAAATCAGTCGGTTTCCGCCCGATGGAAACTTGGATCGAGTGGGCTAAGACAGTGTAAATTCGTTAGGGTAGTCAGAAACCGGGTTTTTGCGAAAATACTGCGTTACAGCCTGCCGATTCGGTAAAAAACCCGGTTTCTTTGGTTTTTGAAGCGATCGCCCTTTTGTACTTAAGGGCGATCGTACTTTTCTCTCCTTCCCTAAACCAGCATGAAATTAGCCGATGTAATCGCATTGGCACTCACTCCAAGCATCACACCTAACTCCTCTCCTGTCAAGACATTTTTGATGAGAGTTCCCTGAGTATTTTGAGTGATTGCTAACTGACCAAAACTCAAACCTCCGCTTAATCCAATCAAGTCTTGACCCAGGGTAAAATCAGCGATGATCTCAAATCCTTGACCAGTTGTTAAGGCAAAGATATCGTTACCGCTACCTCCGATCAAACTATCATTTCCCAAATCTCCGTAAAGGATATCGTCGCCTTTACCACCAGTGAGAGTATCATTATCTTCCCCTCCATAAAGAGTATCATTTCCTTCGCACCCTCCCAGGATATCTGCTGCTTCGTTACCGCTGATAAAATCATCACCATCCCCGCCGCAGATAGTATCCGTACCCTGATTTCCAAACAGGTAGTCATCACCTTCACTACCAAGGATTATGTCATTCCCTTTGCCTCCGAATAAGGTGTCATTTCCCTTGCCACCATCAATAAAGTCATCATTTCTGTTACCATAAACGATCTCATCACCTTCGCGGCCATTGATGGAGTCATTGCCTTTACCTCCAAAGATTAAATCGTTGCCCAAGTCGCCCAGGATGATGTCATTATTTTCATCTCCAAATAGGATGTCATCGCCTGTGCCACCGCTGATAAAATCGTTGCCTTTGTTGCCGTTGAGGATGTCGGCGCTGTCGCCACCATATAAGTTGTCATCCCCGGAAGAAGCATCGAATATATTGCCGTTGTTGCTGCCGAGAAATTCGTCGTTTTTGGCAGTGCCTATTTGAATGCCGGATACACCGAGTATGGTGTTTTCAACTGTATTTGGTTGGTTTAAGTTGGGATAAACAATGTCATCGCAGATGCAGTCATCGTTGGGGATGTTGTTGGTTATTGGTGTTGGCGTTACTTCGGGCGTTGGTGTCGGTGTTTCCGCTGTTGTTGGTGTCGGTGTTTCCGCTGTTGTTGGTGTTGGTGTTTCCGCAGGTGTTGGCGCGGGTGTTGGCGCGGGCGTCGGTGTTTCCGCAGGTGTGGGTGCGGGTGTTGGCGCGGGCGTCGGTGTTTCCGCAGGTGTTGGCGCGGGTGTTGGCGCGGGCGTCGGTGTTTCCGCAGGTGTTGGTGCGGGTGTTGGCGCGGGCGTTGGTGTTTCCGCAGGTGTGGGTGCGGGTGTTGGTGTTTCCGCAGGTGTGGGTGCGGGTGTTGGTGTTTCCGCAGGTGTTGGTGCGGGTGTTGGTGTTTCCGCAGGTGTGGGTGCGGGTGTTGGTGTTTCCGCAGGTGTTGGTGCGGGCGCGGGTGTTGGTGCGGGTGCTGGTGCGGGTGCTGGTGCTGGTGTTGGTGCTGGTGCGGTGTCGTTGTCAGTGTTAGTGACTGCGACATCAGCCGCATTAACACCGCTGTAATTAGTATCGGTACTGGTAGCAGCAGCGGTGACAATGTTGTAAGCAGCGTTCCCATCTACTACTAAGTCATCTACTCCCGTAACTGTGACTGTTTGGGGAGTATTCCAGTTAGCCGAGGTGAAGGTGACAGAGGATTTGTCTACAGTACCTTCGCTAGTTTTATTGCTAGTTAATGGAATGGTGACATCGGCTGTTGGTTTAGTGTTGAGTTGAACTGTAAATGTGGCTGTTCCCCCGGCTTCGGTTGTGGTTAATCCGGCGGTTGGTGCGATCGTAATTCCAGGAGTCTCGTTGTCTGTATTGGTGACTGCGACATCGGCTGGTTTGAGATTTTTGTAGTTGACATCTGCGGTAGTTGTATCAGCCGCCGCGATAATTTGATAGGCTTGAGGGCCATCAGCAACAGAGTCATCGACTCCCGTAACTGTGACTGTTTGGGGAGTATTCCAGTTAGCCGAGGTGAAGGTGACAGATGATTTATCTACCGTACCCTCCGCAGTGTTGTTGCTAGTTAATCCGATCTCAACATTCGCTGTGGGTTGACTGTCTAGTTTGACTGTAAATGTGGCTTTCCCTCCCGCTTCGGTTGTGGTTAATCCGGCGGTTGGTGCGATCGTAATTCCAGGAGTCTCGTTGTCTGTATTGGTGACTGCGACATCGGCTGGTTTGAGATTTTTGTAGTTGACATCTGCGGTAGTTGTATCAGCCGCCGCGATAATTTGATAGGCTTGAGGGCCATCAGCAACAGAGTCATCGACTCCCGTAACTGTGACTGTTTGGGGAGTATTCCAGTTAGCCGAGGTGAAGGTGACAGATGATTTATCTACCGTACCCTCCGCAGTGTTGTTGCTAGTTAATCCGATCTCAACATTCGCTGTGGGTTGACTGTCTAGTTTGACTGTAAATGTGGCGGTTCCGCCCGCCTCGGTTGTGGTTAATCCGGCGGTTGGTGCGATCGTAATTCCAGGAGTCTCGTTGTCTGTATTGGTGACTGCGACATCGGCTGGTTTGAGATTTTTGTAGTTGACATCTGCGGTAGTTGTATCAGCCGCCGCGATAATTTGATAGGCTTGAGGGCCATCAGCAACAAAGTCATCTACTCCCGTAACCGTGACTGTTTGTGGCACATTCCAGTTAGCAGGCGTGAAGGTGACACTGCTTTTGTCTGGTGTACCCTCAGCAGTGTTGTTGCTAGTTAATCCGATCTCAACATTCGCTGTGGGTTGACTGTCTAGTTTGACTGTAAATGTGGCGGTTCCGCCCGCCTCGGTTGTGGTTAATCCGGAGATCGGGCCGATCGTAATTCCAGCAGTGTCGTTGTCTGCGATCGTCACACTTTGATTAGTAGTGGTTCCTAATAGTATTCCGGCTGATGGGGTGCTAATCGTCAAGGTGGCTGTTTCCGTACCTTCGACAAGATTATCATCGTTAACTGTGAGGGTTACTTGCCCAGTATTGCTGCCGTTTGGGATGGTGATTTGAGCGGGAATAGCACCTGTAAAATCAGCAGCGCTAGCAGTACCAGTTAATGCTAAATTAACTGTTTGAGCGCCGACGACGTTACCTTCGGCAGTGGCGGTAAAGGTAATGGCGGTTGCAGCGGCTTCGCTGGCGGTATTGGTGCTGGCACTGAGGTTAACTTTTGGTGCTGGAACGGTAATATTAAACGTAGCTTTGTCGGAAAGGTCAACACCGCCATTCGCCGTGCCGCCGTCATCTTGCAGTTGTACTTCAACGGTGGCTGTTCCGGGTTGACCGTTGGGGGTGTAGGTAAGCGTGCCATTATTTGCAACTGTTGGTGCAGTCGTAAATAATGTGTTGCCGCTGGTGATGTTAACCGTGTAGTTCTTAACAGCTTGAGTTGTTTCGTTGGCGGGGCCGAAGGTAATGCCCGAAACCCAATTGTTGACGGTTTGAGCTGTATTTGTCCATGCTGTTAGGGTTTGGTTGCCTAAGTTTGTGAAGCTGGGTTTGTCGTTGACACCGTTGACGGTGATGGTGAAGGTTTGGGTAGTCGAGGTATCGACACCGCCGTTAGCAGTGCCGCCGCTGTCTTGGACTGCGACATCAAAGGTGGAGGTGCCGTTGGCATCGGGGGCGGGGGTGTAGGTGAGGTTGCCGCTGGCATCTATTGCTGGCGCTACTGCAAATAAGCCAGGCGTGCCGATCTTGCCGACACTGTAGGTGGCAGTTTGGCTGGCTTCGTTGGCGGGGCCGGGGTTGAAGGTGGCCCAACCCGTTACTGTTTGCGCCCCGCTGTCTTCGTTGACTGCGACGGGGTTGGTGGCGGTGAAGCTGGGGGCATTGTTGACGCCATCAACAGTAATGGTGAAGGTTTGGATAGTCGAGGTATCGACGCCACCGTTGGCTGTGCCGCCGCTATCTTGTACTCGCACGTCAAAGGTGGAGGTGCCGAAGGCGTTGGCGGCGGGGGTGTAGGTGAGGTTGCCAGTGGCATCTATTGCTGGCGCTACTGCAAATAAACCAGGGGTGCCGATGTTGCTGACTGTGTAGGTGGCAGTTTGGGCGGCTTCGTCGGCTGGGCCGGGGCTGAAGGTTGCCCAACCCGTTACTGTTTGTGCGCCGCTGTCTTCGTTGACTGCGACGGGGTTGGTGGCACTGAAGCTGGGGGCATCGTTGACACCGTTGACGGTAATGGTGAAGGTTTGGATAGTCGAGGTATTGACGCCACCGTTGGCTGTGCCGCCGCTATCTTGTACTCGCACGTCAAAGGTGGAGGTGCCGAAGGCGTTGGCGGCGGGGGTGTAGGTGAGTTTGCCAGTGGCATCTATTGCTGGCGCTACTGCAAATAAACCAGGGGTGCCGATGTTGCTGACTGTGTAGGTGGCAGTTTGGGCGGCTTCGTCGGCTGGGCCGGGGCTGAAGGTTGCCCAACCCGTTACTGTTTGTGCGCCGCTGTCTTCGTTGACTGCGATGGGGTTGGTGGCACTGAAGCTGGGTTGGTCGTTAACGGCGGTAACGGTGATGGCTGCGGTATCGGTGGCACTGCTGAAGGCAGTGGTACCACCGTTGGTGCTGGTGTTAGCGGTGTTGCCGTTGGTGCCAGAGGTGGTATCCCAAGCCCGGAAGGTGATGGCGTTGGCGATGGTGCCGTTGTAGTTGGCCGTTGTGGGTTGGAAGTAGATGCGGTTATTGGCGTTTGCTGCTAGCAGGCGGGCGCTAGTATTGGATACTGCGCCCAAGGGAGTCCAGTTGGTGCCACCGTTGGTGCTGTAGAACCAAGCGCCGTTGGTTGTGTCGGCGCCGGTGATGGCGATGCCTGCTACTGCGCCAGTGTTGGCATCGGTGATGTTATTCTGCCCCGTTCCTATAGCAGCGATCGAGGAAATGAGGGTGCCGACAGCGCCTGTGGGTACTGGCGCATCTTCGAGGATGGGATTGAGGGTGACGGTGGTATCGGCAAGAACGGGTGCGGTGTTGCCGTTAATAATCGAGCCGTAAACATCGTTATTGTCTTGGTTGTTGCCGATACCGTTGGCGGGGGTGGTGGCAGCGGGGGCGCTAGCTTGGTTTGCCGCGGTGTTGCTGGTGAAGGTTGCCCCGGCTGAGGTGACAGCAGGTAGCGTACTTGGCATTCCCTGGTTGTTGCCGTTGGTGTTGTTGGTGGAAGTCATGGCAAAAATGGCTCCGCCTTTGCCTTGAGAACCGCCACTGCCGCCGCCTGTGGCTGTGTTGTTGCTAAAAATTGTGTTGTTTAAGGTTAAAGAGCCTTGTCGGACAAAGATGGCACCTCCAAGGCCTGCGCCGCCGCCGTAGCCGCCGGCGGGGGCAGTGCCGCCGAACCTGCCGCCAACGCCACCGTTGCGGGCCCCGCCGCCGCCGTAGCCGCCGTTGCCACCGGGGGGGTTGGGGCCGCCGGTGTTGGCGCCAAAAGCTCCGCCGCCGCCAAAGCCGCCCCTGCCGCCGGCGAAGGCGCCACCGCCGCCGAAGCCGCCGGCGCCGCCGTTGAAGCTGCCGCCGCCGCCGAAGCCGCCGACGCCGCCACCATAGTTTCCATTACCGCCATAGCCCCCACCGGTCCCTGTGCTATTGCCAAACAAGCCACCGCCACCGGTGAATTGGGCAGAGCCAAACATTCCTCCGCCACCACCAGTGCCGCCGGAGGTACCACCAATGGCGCTATTGTTATTAAAGGTGACGTTATTTAGCCCCACCGTGCCGTTGTAGATAAACAAGCCTCCACCCATCCCGGCACCACCACCGAGGCCATTTCCCCCTTGTGCTCGTCCATTGGTGAGGGTCATATTCGAGAAATTGACCGTTCCCGACCTCACAAAAAACGGTCGAACGTCACCGGCATCATTTGTGCCGTTGTTATTCACATCTCCGCTGACAGAGAAATTATTCCCAATAAAATCAATGTTGCTGTTAATTAGGGTTGTCATTACCGCTGTCACTCTGACATTTGTTTGCAGAGTAATCGTGTCATTTCCCGCTGCGACATTCGCTTGCCGAATTGCCCAACTTAAAGTATTTGCTGTCCCCCCCGTGCCGTCATCGGTTGCCACTGTTACATTAAAATTCGCCAACACATAATCATAATCTTTCATCGCCTCCCGATTCAGCGGCACGGCGGCTTCTATCTTGCCCGTTACTATTTCTAAATCCCAGTCGCCGCCTTTTGCAGCATTTCCCGTCAAATTGTTTGAAGCTGCAATATCTGCCCCTGTGATTTCGCTCAATCGCTTGACAAAATTCTGGCCAGTGTCTCCGGCGGCTGCATCGCATCCATATAATAGGATATCTCCGTTTTCAGTTAGGGCATTTCCCCACTGTTTTAGCTGAGTGTTGAAACTTTCTATATCATTCTCATTGAGTACGTCAGAACCGAGTTTTAAACTGCCTTCGCTTCCGTGAGAAAGGATATGCACGGCTTCAATATCTTTTTGATTTGCCAAGGCATTTGTAATTTGCTCGATGCCGCTCAAATTTTCATTTAAAATGAAAATTTGAGCGGCATCGATGTTTTGAATCAGGCTTTGGTAATCCTGTACAGAAGAGTCTACGAAAATAATTTGCTTGTTCGCGGTTGGTAAGTTCATAATTCCTGCAATCCTTTATATCTATCGTTTACATTTAAGTCCGGCTTTTGTTTCAACAAGAGCCTCAAAGCTTGATATCAAATCCGGCGGCATTGGAATTGATATTACCCGCAGTCAGGACTCCACCGTGCCTTTCGGAGTGTCAACTTAAGCTGTGAGCCCTTGAGAAATCTCGTTTATATCCGAGTCCAGAGCGCCCTAAATCCCGCTTAAGAAGGGGAGTAGGGGTTGACTTTGAGTACACTCTTGTCCCCCCCTTCTTAAGGGGGGCTAGGGGGGATCTAGGCCTAATCGTCAAACCAGAGTCTCTGACATGGTTTCACGTTAAATTGACACTAATGGGCGAAAGCCTTTGTCCCTACAATTAATCGGGCGATAGTTGCATCCGAACGAGAAAAATTGGTTATTTTGAGGTAGGGAAACGGCATTGCCGTGTCCAGAGTTGCCTCTGTTTTCCGATTTATTTCGCTTTCGCTACAATAGCGCTGGCACGGCTATTTGTCGGCTCTGTCCAAAAAGATAAGCCATCAAATCGATCGAACAAATCGGGCGGTAAAATCGTTTTTCTCGGTTTAAACTCGACTTTTGCGCGCACTTGATGCAATCCTTTTGTGTTGAGTCGATTATCGAATTCGGGCTCTTGATATTGAACATTCTCGAAGTCATGCTCAAAAGGTTCTTCGCCCAGAAATTGATAAATTAGCGACATTGTTTTAGTCGGATTTATAGTTAATAGCTCGTAGTCTACCAGTAGAATAGATGCACTTTGTTCGCTATAGAAAGCTTCTTTTAGAGCGTTGTAAGCATAACCGACTAAACGGGAACCCTGACTTAATGCTTCGGTGCGGCTGTAGACTGTAGCCCGTTCCGCTGGATTGTTAAACAACCGGGAAACATCAAAGGCGTTGCGCCGAATCAGTAGCTCGATGCTGTCCATAATCCAAGCGATGTTTCTGACACAGCAGATGACTTTAGATCCGGGAAATAGTTCCTGAATTAATGGCAATTTGCTGCACCAAAGACGATTGGTGTCGAAGATCACTTCTTTTTCATTTTGCGGGTGGTAATACGCAGAAAAGATGCTCAGAATCAGCGCCCGCTTTTGTTCCGGGGAAATGAACGCGGAAAACTCGTTGTCTTCGCTCATCGCTTCCAACATTCTCTCGACTAAACCCCCGACTGGGCTAGTCATAGCAGCGTGAAAGCGGGGATTTTGTCGTAGTAGTGCAGCCAGTAAAGTAGAGCCTGAGCGGGGTAGTCCTGATATGAAATGAGGTTTCACTGGCTTAGCGCTGGAATGGGTTTCTATAAAATTAGATGCAACCTAAATGTATCATACCAAAGACATATCTTTTATAGCATATTTTTATTTAACAGTTCGCAAGACAACATCCAGGTTTACGATATCTTTACAATCTAGACATCGTGGGTAGACTTTCCCCTATCTCTATCATTGCTTAGGGCCCCTGCCTCTGTAAAGTCGGAAAAGTCGGATCTTTGCCATGAGGACATAATTTAGATATCCAAGAGAGGCTGTGGGTATGAGGGTTTATTTGTTTTAGCGGAATTTTATTGGCTATTTTGCCAGACAGCATAAAGGTTGACGATATCTTGAGAATCTAGACATCGCCTTTGTTAATTACTCTGGAATTTTTGACCGCAGATGGTGGCGGATATACGGATGGACGCAGATGAATTTAGTTTAGTCTTGGACGCACGGGTGGTCAGAAACCGGGTTTTTGCGAAAATACTGCGTTAGAGCCTGTAGATTCGGTAAAAAACCCGGTTTCTTTGGTTTTTGAAGCGCACCGGACGGATATACGCTGATGGACGCAGATTAAGATACAGTTTGTTTAGTTACTTCTACATAAATATGTTCTAACCGCACCGGATACCGAGCGATTGAGTCAATAGAAATTCCATCAAAACGCAAAATAATCTCTTTTAATTCTAAACGTTCCGGCAGCCAAAATGCTAAATCGCTACCGTAGCGGCGGGGAATGAAACTGTATTGTTTAGCGCGGGCGATGACTTCAGCTTCTTCGTCGGTTTTTACCACGATAATCTCTTGAGCCGGAATCAGTTTTTGCAACTCCTCCAAACTGCCCTCAGCCACAATACTGCCATTCTTTAAAATCCCAATTCTTTGACACAGCCGCTCAGCTTCATCCAACAAGTGAGTTGTCAGCAAAATTGTAATTCCTTCCGATTGCAATCGCTGAATTAACTCCCAAATTTCATAGCGAGCCTCAATATCTAAACCCGTTGTCGGTTCATCTAAAATTACTAATTTAGGCTGATGTACTAAAGCCACCGCAATATTCAAACGGCGCTGCATTCCTCCGCTCAAAGTTTCCACGGGGCTTGTAGCTCTATCTGTCAAATTTACTGCTTTCAAACAGTGTCTTACTTGATAGCGCCGCTGTTTCCGCTCTAAGCCGTAAATTTGAGCAAAAAAGTTGAGGTTTTCTTCGCAGCTAAGGCTTTTGTAAAGCAAGTTTTCTTGGGGCGCTACACCGATTAAGGATTTTGTAGATTCGGAAACAGGCTCGCCATTGATGGAAACTTTGCCGCTGTCGGCATTTAGCAAATTACATAAAATATTGATAGTTGTAGTTTTGCCCGCCCCGTTTGGCCCCAGCAAACCGTAAATTTCTCCAGCTTGTATGTGCAGTGTTAAATCTTTAAGCACTGAACGCTCGCCATAGGACTTATTTAGCTTTTCTATTTGCAGCACTGCTTTAATTCTCCGTATTATTTTATATATTTACGATTTTTTCGGAATTATTTAACCGCAGAGAGCGCAGAGGGCGCAGAGGAGGATAAGAGAGAGATGAATAATTACGACATAATGCAATACGGTTCAGATAAGACTGATCCCCCCTAGCCCCCCTTAAGAAGGGGGGGACAAGAAGTTGCTCAAAGTCCCCCTTCTTATCAGATAAGACCGATCCCCCCTAGCCAAGAGGGCGGGCACGGGGAGTAGGGGTCGCACCGCCCCTACGAAGGGGGGGACAAGAAGTTGCTCAAAGTCAACCCCTACTCCCCTTCTTAAGGGGGATTTAGGGGGATATCCGGGGAATTAACAGTGTTAACTGAACCGTATTGCGACATAATTAGATAGTTTTAAAGCCTTCTTTCTACTCGCAACATCCGCCGATAAGACAGCCATCCGGCTACTATCATTAAAACTGCAAAAATACACAAAAAACCGAAGTGCGACGAAATATCAGCCAAATCTTTGCCGTCAGCCCACACGCCCATCAGCGCTTCGTTCATGTGATAAATTGGATTGTACTGGGCGAGATCCAGCAGACTTTTGGGAAACAGCGAAGTCGGTAAGAATGCGCCTCCTAAAATCAACAAAGGAACGCCGAAAGCGGCTACTAGCGAGTTGACATCTTCAGTGCGCCTCGCAAACTGGGTGCCGAGAATAAAGCCTACACCTACATAAGATACAATACTGAGCAGAATAATCGCACATCCTAACAGAATAGAGCCTTGAAATTGTGCTCCTAAACAAGAGGCGATCGTGTATACTAAAATTACCTGACCGATGCCGATGCAACTGTGAGCCAGGAAAATTCCTAAAAAGTAGGAAGTGCCACTCAGCGGGGAAATAAACAAGCGTTTGAGGGTATGCTGTTCTCGCTCAGCTACTACTGTTGCTACGCTACCACCGAGACAGCTAAAAAATAAAGCCGCTCCTACTAAGCTTGCAGGTGCAGCAGTTTCAAAGGCTTTTGCTGTGCTGAGATTAGCGCGTTCTTTTAAAATTAAACCGTTAATTAGCAAGATAGAAACTGGAAATATACTCCACAAGACTAAGCTGCGTCGCCGCCTCCCCAATTCAATTAATATTCGCTGTGCTACTGCGAGCGTTTCGTACCAGTATTTCATAGGAAATATATTAGTATTGTGAGAATGGGGAATTGGTAATGATGCCACCGCATATGGGAGCATCTCAGTTTTGCATTTATAGTGCGAGCGTCCCCGCTCGCGTGCTTGTATAACCACGCGAGCGGGGACGCTCGCCCTACAATAAAAAATGCTTCTTGCCAAACTGACATGCTCCCCCGCATATCATACCATAGAGATGCCAATAATTTAACTCTCAAGAAAAAACCCGCCGACGCGGGTTTGGATTTTAGGGGGATAGGTTTTAACAACAGTTAAAAAAAAGAATGGAACAGTAACAACTTCTCAACCCATATCGAATCAGTTATTCCCAATTCTTTAAGCGAAAATCGAAAATCGAAAATCGAAAATCGAAAATCGAAAATCGAAAATGGTATAACTTGTCGCCTTCTGTCGTTGCTCTCAATTAATACTAAAGTTCTTACCTCTGTAGCATCCTTGAAAAGAAGTTAAACTGGTGCGGTTTCCCTGTTCCAATTTAGTCACGAGGGAAGAAGTATTGGAACTGTCAGGGGTAGCATCCCACTTGTAGATAAAGTCGCCGAGAGAGTCTCCGGTTTCTTCGTAGCTGTGCTCTTCTACCGGAATTCCCGAAACTCCTGAAACAGTTTGGTTGTGGTATCCGTTAACGATGATTTTTTCGATAACTGCGCCCGGTTCTGCAGTAATGTTCCATTGCACCGGTTCATAGGCTGAAAGTGCGAGAATTATCGGCTTGTTTCGGCGTTCTACTTTGACTTCGATCCTCTCCGAGGGCTTCGCTAACGCACTTTTAGATAAATCTCGGTTCTTGTGATCCGCATTGGCTTCGTAAACGCCTATTAAATGAAGTTCTTTGTTTCCGCTTGAGGAACCGATATAAGCTGAAAAATCGTCTGAACCGCCAAGCCCGCAGTTGGCGCCCGAACTAATTGGGGAAACAAAAGCTGTTTTTTCGGCTAGTTTCTGCTGCACTGCCGGCACTACCCACAATCCGGTGCCGATGCCTAAAGCACCTATCAAAGCGGCCGCGATACCAAAAGGAAGGATATTTGTGAGGTTGCGAACAACTGGTTTGGCTGTTAGTTGAGATAGGGTTTGCTGCCAAGTTTCACCAGTTTGATCGGCATTCCCGCCATCGAGACAAGCCAATAAACCTAAACTTTCCGGCTGTTCGAGCAGACTTTGAACCGTTTTCCCTTCGCCGACGTAGAGATTTCTAGTTTCGGTGTCTAAAAGCAGCCAGTAGCGATCGCCCTCGCCGAGGTTGTACTCTTGTAGGGCAGGATCGACTAAATCGTGCTGCAAAAACACCAGCCAAGCCATATTATTGCCAGTGCCGACTGTTTTGCCGTCGCTGGAAATAAGTTGGTCGATGTCGGGTTCCCAGCGCCAAGCTACCCAGCGGCTATTTCCTCGATAGCCGAGGGATTTTTCTAGTTGCGGATGAGCGGTTATTTCTAAGCGTTGAACTAAGTTTGACACTAGATTTCCTCCTCAAGTGCGTTAGCGAAGCCCGCCCCTACGGGGGCTACGCCAACGCAGAGGATCGGGTCTAGAGCAATTTTGTTTAAATTTAAAACAAATATTTTGCTCATGAAGAGCCTCCGAATAATCGGGTTAATTTTGTCTCGCTAATGTTATCAGCCGGTACTTTCCAAACCACACTGGCTTAACAAAAATATGCCTGTTGAATGGTTTAGCTGGAGAACTTGGAGCTGGCAAGCACCCGCCTGGTAATAATTTTAACCTTTGCTGATAACTAATCCTGTTACGGATTCAAGCTGGCTATCTATCACTGCTTCTACTTGGTTGTCCAGTTTTGAAAGAGTGCTTAGCTAATAGCGTCTACAAGTTCTTAGCTTAACTTTTATTTCGCTATTCTGCTACAAAATATGCCGATCGCACCTGAGAGCAATATTAAGCAGGCAAATAAATATTCCGGCTTTCTCGCGGGTGAAATATCCCTTAAAAAAAGAACGTTTCCGAGAAACCCGGTTTCTGTAAAAGTTCTGACACTTTGCCTATTACTGGCGGGGGCCATCAATCGCATCTCTAGTCGGTGCAAGGCCTCCGGGGCTAAAGGAACTCGGCGGCACTCTCGGAAGATTGAGATTGCGATTGGGAACTAAATCGCTGTTGCTGTCGCCAGCAGTTCCACCCGTGGGAGACGCACTGTTATTGGGATTGGTATTCGGCGCTGTTCCCGGATTGAGATTATTGGGATTGGTATTCGGCGCTGTTCCCGGATTGAGATTATTGGGATTGGTATTCGGCGCTGTTCCCGGATTGAGATTATTGGGATTGGTAATCGGTGAACCTCCCGGATTGGCATTGGGAGTACCTGCGGGCGAAGTCCCCGGAGTGAGATTGTTGGGATTGGTATTCGGCGAAGTTCCCGGATTGGCATTGTTGGGATTGTTGGGATTGGTATTCGGCGAAGTTCCCGGATTGGCATTATTAGGATTGTTGGGATTGGTATTCGGCGAAGTTCCCGGATTGGCATTGTTGGGACTGTTGGGATTTGCCGTGCCTGCAGGAGTAGTTATCGGGGTGCCGGCAGCATCTCTGGTGATGGCGTTGGGGTTCGGGGGAGGAGGCGGAGGAGTGGCTGCATTGGGGTTATTTGCAGGAGCATTGCCCGGAGCAGTGTTTTGGGGAGCAGCGTTGCTGCCGCACAAGCTGACTAAATCAAAAGTTGTGCCGCCTGGAGTTTCGATGAAGCAAACCGGCACATTTACTTGGGGGTTTGAGGCTCTGGGAAAATCGGCTGTTCCCGGCATGGGACGGCTAAAGGCAGCTTCAGCCATCAATGGGGTCAAGGCCGCCGATAGAGCGGCGATTGTTCGCAATAATCTCATCAGCGTTTCCTCAAATGTATAATTTTATTTTCTCCAGTATTGCCCATAAATTGCCAAGTGTCGTCACTCTAAAAGCCGATCGATCTTTTTAACAACTACTTCTACAGGGCCACCCCTGGCTAAAACATCTCGCCCAGACAGAAAGTACAGGTAGAAAAAGGCTTAGGAGCGCGAATTAAATAACTTACAATTTTAATTGTTATTGTGGGATGGGCGGGACGCCCATCCCACAAACTTGTGGAAGTTATTTAATTCTCATTCCTTAGTGACACATTCGCACATCCTTTTCCCTTCTTCCTTGATATTTTTAATACCGAATTCGCGGGTCAACGTAAGCGTTCAAAATATCAATTACAATGCTGGCAATTACGACAATTGCCGCAAAAAACACCACTATACCTTGAACAGTTGGATAATCCCGCAAGCTAATCGCTTCGTAAAGACGATTTGCCAACCCCGGCCAAGAAAAAGTAACCTCTGTTAAAATAGCACCGCCCAACAGTGCAGCAAAAGTCAATCCTAAGACAGTAATCACCGGAATTAGTGCATTTTTTAGAGCGTGAGCCCATAAAATCTGCAATTCGGGAATGCCTCTAGCTCTCGCTGCTTCGACATAATCTGCTTGCAAAGTTTGCTTGAGATTCACTCTGACAATGCGCTCGAAAATGCCACTCAAAAGAATCCCCAACGTCAAACTCGGAAGTGCCAAATAATGCAAAGATGTGAGAAACTGACCGGGGTTAGCGCTCAGCAGACTGTCAATAGTGTATAGTCCTGTGTAGCCTTCGGGGGCTGGGAATGTCACGGGAAAGCGAGTTCCCAAGGGAAACCATCCCAACTGCACTGCGAAAATCAACTGCAAAACCATGCCAGCCCAAAAAGCCGGCAGTGAGTAAGTGATAATGCCAAACAAACGGCCGACAGCATCGAAAATAGTGTTGGGGCGGGATGCTGCTAAGGAACCGATACTGATGCCGACAATTAAAGCTATGGCCATGCTACAAACTGCTAATTCCACTGTAGCGGGGAAATAATCTCCGATAATTTGCCACACGGTTTGTCCGCGAGTGGTGATGGAGGTTCCCAAGTTCAGACTGAATAAGTCTTTCATGTATTTGAAATATTGCTCCCACAGGGGTGCGTCGAGGCCGAGTTGGGTTCGCATTGCTTCTTTGGCGGCTGCGGGAGCTCGTGAGCCGAGAATGGCATCTATGGGGTCGCCCGGAGTGGCCCGCAACAATAAAAATACTGCTGTGGTGATTGTCCACAACATTAGCGGTGCGAGAAGCAAGCGGACAAAAATATAAGATTGCAGGGCTTTGGAACGAGACATAATATTTGGGAATTGTGAAGAAATCAGTCATTAGTCATTAGTCATTAGTCATTAGTCATTAGGCAGATGTTCAAGGCAGATGGCAGGTGGATGATGGAGGATGGAAGAAACAGATATTTTATATCTGCGACTTCTGTGTCGCGAATCAGGGGAATTGGGAATTGCGAATAGACAGTTGAGTTGATTTTTGCGAAAAAGTCGATGGGAGCATCTCAGTTTTGCATTTACAGTGCGAGCGTCCCCGCTCGCGTATTGTACAATACGCGAGCGGGGACG